>JAFAUR010000349.1 GCA_019243205.1 Acidobacteriaceae bacterium
GGTAGTTCAGGGTCCACGCGACCCCGGTTCTGTCAGCGGCGGCGCGGAAAATGGCCAAACACTCGTCATACAGCGCGTGGGCCTGCACGTGCTTGCCCTGTAGCCTGACCACATTCGCTAGATTGCTGAGTGCACGAGCAGCATCAATGGGACTGCCCATCTCTCTCCAAGTCGCGACGCACTGCTCGAAAAATGAGCATGCAGTATCGAGATCTCCACGATCGAGCGCGGTGATCCCTAGCGCGTTGAGCGCCACCGTGGCTCCGCGGTCGTCGTGCAGATTGCGACAGGTTTTCAGACTCTCCTCTTCCAATTTCTGAGCGGAATCGAAATCCCTTCCTGAGCTTGCGAAAGCCGCAGCATAGAACAAGAGGCGAGCGCGCATTTTGGGCTGCGCCGCCCCCGGTAAATTAAGCAGCCTCTCCAATAACCTTCGCCCCTCCGCAAAGTGTTCCCGCATGTCCCAGAAGTGAAACAGGGCGGATCCGAGGCGCATACCCCAGTCCGCGTCACCGGTTCTGATCAGGAATTCCAATGCCTCGCTAAAATTCCGACGCTCGAGATCGAAACGCTCGAGCCACTCGGGATGGGTGCTGAGCTCTTCGCCGCACTCTTCGGCAAGCACAATGTAATAGGCTGCGTGGGCACGGCGGGTTGCAAACTCCTCGGCGCTTGCGCCAAGATGTTCCAGAGCGAACTCCCGAATTGTCGAGAGCATGAGGAAACGCGTCTGCCCACCCGGCTGCTCTACCTGCTGAGTCAGGCTCTTATCCATCATGGAGGCCATGCCATCGAGCACATCAAATCCAAGGTCGCCTTTGGTATTGCATATCGCTTCCACAGCTTCCAACGTGCAACCACCGATGAACACTGAAAGTCGCCGAAACAGGCTTTGCTCCGCAGCGTTAAGAAGGTTGTAACTCCAGTTCACGGTCCCGCGAAGCGTCTGCTGCCGCAGCGGCAGATCACGCGCGCCACCCGTTAGCAGGTCCAACGAGGATTCCAGGCGCGTCAACATGGCTGCGGGTGGAAGCAGCTTGACGCGCGCGGCAGCAAGCTCGATTGCGAGGGGCAGTCCGTCGAGGCGCCTGCAGATGGCAGCTACGGCTGTCGCGTTTTCTTTTGTCAGCGTGAAGTCGTGCTTCACAGCTTTCGCGCGTTCCAGAAAGAGCGCGACCGCCGGAAAACGCAAAAGCGCTTCTGGCGTGTGGGACACAAAGCTTACGCCAGGCGCTGCCAGAGCCGGAACCGGCAGTTCATGTTCGCCGTAAACATGAAGCAATGCCTGGCTAGTGACAAGCACTTTCAAGTTACGGTTCAACGTAAGCAACTCCGCAACGTCTGAACTCGCGGAGAGCAGGTGCTCAAAGTTGTCGAGCAACAGAAGCAGTGGCCGGGTTAGTCCACGCAAATACTCTTTCAAACTTTCGCGCGACGATTGACCGGGCACTTCCCGCAGTCCTATAGCCTGAGCTATTGCTGTAGTCATCGACTCGTTTCCGCTAACCGCCGAAAGGGAAACGAAACATTCACAATCCGCGAAACCATCGCCCATTTCAGCGACTACCTGTAGCGCGAGCCGGGTCTTACCGATGCCACCGGGACCCGTCAAAGTGACCAGCCGCACATCCTGACGATTCAGAAGTTGTCGAAGATTAGCCACTTCCCGCTCACGCCCAACGAAGACCGTGCGCTGTACGGGCATGTTGCTTTGACAACGGACTGGGTGGCGCATGTCTGGATCAACCCGCAGGTCACGAACTCTAGCGAGATCGCGAGCCAGATCTCCGGTTGATGCGTAACGCTGATTCGGGTCCTTTGCCAGGCACCGCTCGAGGATCCAGAAGAAAGGTGCTGGCGCCTGCAGCTCTACGGAGTGCAGGCGCTCCGGCTGGTCGCGAAGAATGGCGGCCATGATCTCCGCTTTGCTTCTTCCCTGAAATGCGGCGTGCCCACTGACCATTTCGTAAAGTACCGCGCCGAAGGAAAACTGATCAGACCGATAATCTACAGTGCCGCCGCTCGCCTGCTCCGGCGACATGTAGCCAACAGTACCCATGACCGTCCCAGGGTCGGTGAGCGAGCCTGTCAGGGTCGCGCCCTCAGAATCGGGAGGGTGGCCGTGGAGTTTCGCCAGACCAAAATCCAGAATTTTGGCGGCGCCATCATGAGTAATCATCAGGTTCTCAGGTTTCAGATCACGATGAATGAGGCCGGTCTCATGCGCCTTGGCCAGAGCGTCGGCAATCTGTGTCGCGTTCGCGATAGCTTTGCGAAACGGAAGTGGTCCGGAGGAAATCAAGGCACGCAGAGTCTCACCACAGATCATCTCCATTGCGATATAGTGCGTGTCGTTCAGGCGCCCAAGTTCGTAAATGGTTACAATGTTCGGGTGGTTGAGCGCCGAAGCAGCCCTGGCTTCCCGCTGGAAGCGGCCGAGAGCCTGAGAGTCATGCATTATATCGTCGGGCAAGAACTTGAGAGCGACAAAGCGGCCGAGGTCGGTGTCTTCCGCCTTGTAAACCACTCCCATTCCACCCCCACCCAGCTTTTCAATCACCCGGTAATGTGAAACTGTCGTACCGATGAGGTTCTTCCAAGTCTCTTTGGGGGCTTGGTTCGCAAGGATTTTGCCTGCCACCTCCAGCGCAGGAGATTCAATAAATTTCTCAGCCTTCTGCTCGTGAGCCAGCAGCGACTCCACTTCCTGGCGCAACTCGTCGTTACTTCCACAAGCGGAATAGAGGAACTCAGCGCGCCGGCCTTCATCCAGCTCCAAGGCATGCTGACAAAGTTCTTCAACTCGCCGCCAGACTTCAGGATTCATAGCTCGCTCGTTCAGGGCTCAGCTCGCGCAAGAGCCACATTTTGGCTAATCTCCAATCCGTCAGAACCGTATTGCTCGAAACATGTAACACCTCAGCCGTTTCTTCAACACTCAAGCCGCCAAAGAATTTCAGCTCTACAACTTTGCTTTTCCTCTCATCAACCGCCGCTAATGCCTTCAAGGCATCGTCCAGGGCCACCAGATTCACGTCAGGTTCACTACACACCGACGCCGTCTCTTCTAAAGGGATGTGAGCAGTCGCACCGCCACGTTTCAAATAACCGCGCGAGCGGGCAAAATCGATCAGAATGCGCCTCATCAACTGCGCCGATACAGCAAAGAAATGTGCCCGATCCTGCCAGTTCACTTGTCCGCAGTCCACCAGCCGTAAATAGACTTCGTTGACCAGCGCTGTAGTCTGCAGCGTGTGGCCCGAGCGTTCTCCCGCCATATAGCGCTTCGCAACTTTGTGCAATTGTCCGTATACCAGTGGCGTCAGCTTTTCCAGAGCTTGTTCGTCTCCGGCACTCCAGGCCTTCAGTAGCCGGGTGACCTCATGAGTCGAGGATAGATCCAAGTAAGCCTCTGACGTCTTATACATTACAACCAAATGGGCACGGCGTATTTGTCCGGGGGGCGTGCTTCGGCAGTGCGGCAAGCACCTGGCTCCGGGCGGCGCTGATTGTTCTTGGATTCGCAACTTTTTATTTCTTGCATTGGGTTTTTCTCGGTCAATTCCCGCCTTACTGAATGGAGGCATGTGAGTGCAAAGTAACAAAACAAGAAAGGAGAGAAAAGAGATGACAGCTCTAATGAACCATTTCGTTGCCAGACTCTTTGTCATGACCCTGATATTAGGTTTTGCGCCTACCGTGACGTACATCTTCGCGCAAGAGCAACCTCGTCCGCAGCACAGGGGAAATCCACCAGCGCTCGTCCAGGTTGTAGCCCTTGACGAATGCGATCCAACGACCTTCAATGCAGCGCTGGGACCTGATTTCTGCAAGAACATCGCTCTCGGATATCAGACAACATTGAACGACTTATTCAAGAAGGCGGAAGAGGGAACTCCGGACCTCAAGTGGGACTTTGAGCCCGATACCCTTCATATGCACGAAGGAACGATCCTCAGCATCGTTAATCAGGGGGGCGAACCTCACACCTTCACGGAGGTGGAGAAATTCGGCGGGGGCTTCATCAAGGTGCTAAACGGAGGAGAAGCCCCAGTTCCCGAATGCGAAGCTGGCTTTGCGAGCGTCGCAGTAGCCCGGACGCGAATTCTCCAAGGCAGTCAAATCGAACTGACCGGGCTATCAAAAGGCGAACATCACTTTCAGTGTTGTATCCACCCGTGGATGCGCATGACCGTTGAGGTGAAATAGCCAGCATTACCAAGCAGGGCCGGGCGGCGACCGAGCGTTCGACACGAAAGGGTAACATCATGCTCAAGTCCAAACTCAGGCGGAGATTTCTGAGGAGGTTCCCGGTGTTTATTGCGCTCTGCTTTACTTCAGCAACGCTGGTGGCAGAGCACGGCCGTAACTTTGCGGGCGAGTTTCAGATCCGCAACGTGGTAGAGGGCTCGGTGGTAGTGAAGTTCGAGCTGCACGTCAAGGTGTTCAATTACAGCGGCGAGGACGTGAAGGATGCAACGCTCGCTCTCGCCAACCGCCGGCCTGGAGCGAATCCGGACGCGATCGACTATCAAGGCTCGTTCCCGAATGTGTCGATCGGTTATCGCAAGTCGGTCGAGCTGGATGGCAGCTTCATCGTCCCGGTTCGTGAATACGAGCTATGGCAGCGCGGCGCGGTCCCGTATCTGGTGGTTACGTATCTCGACGAATCCGGCAAAGAACTTCGCAGTCCGGTTGAGTTGATGCCGGCGATTGGCGGCGGTTTGCCGAAGGGAGCAGCGCAATGAGAACCAAATCCCGTCTGCTGATGGCCGTCATGCTGCCGCTCGCCTTGGGCGCATCATCTCCTGACACGATCTCGACGTACGCCGGAGGAGGGCCGAATAACGTTCCGGCACTGCAGGCCAATGTTCCTTTTCCGGTGAATACCGCTCTGGATAGTGCCGGGAACCTGTATATCGTGGGCGCGAACCGGGTATTCAAAGTAAATACGTCTGGCACATTGACGGTTTTCGCTGGAAATGGGTTTGCGGGATATTCGGGAGACGGCGGTCCGGCGACACAAGCCGAACTGTATAATCCCGGCGCCGTCGCGGTAGATTTGTCGGGCAACGCGTACG
>JAFAUR010000378.1 GCA_019243205.1 Acidobacteriaceae bacterium
TAATCTGGTAGACGATCGATGCGCTCCCAACGCAGGGGAACGCCGTGCTCGAAGCTCGCACGCACGGGAGCGAGCATTTCCGCCTGTGTCCAGATTTGAGAATGGCAAGTCATGCACGTCTCGGTCGCCGGCAACCCCGCCACTGCCGAGCTCTCGACGCCCGTGTGACAAAAGCGGCAGTCGAGGCCGAGCCCACCCACATGGTGTTCGTGACTGAAAGGGACGGGCTGGGTGATCGTGATGTTCTGCCCCGTCACCTCTGGAGAAAGAACGACGGCATAGGTCACGGCGAGGTAGACAAAGGGTGCGACGGCAATCGCGATCAAGACGCAGCGCGCGATGCTATCCGCGCCGGGGCGGAAGAGCTGAGCCATCGCTTATTTAGTCACACTGCCCGACCCCCGAATCCGCTTGCGCTTGGCATTCGTACGTCGATGAGACCACAACACGACAGACGTTATACGGTTCCAGAATGAATGCGCCGCATGGTGGGGCGGCTTACCGCCTAAAATCAAATGATGACGTTGCCGGCTCCTGCATTCATCTACCGACGAGCAAGAACACGATGCCCATGGCGGCGATTGCAAGAACGCAACTCACTACCAGCACAAAGCGCACATTGTGCCCGGTGACGCCTTGCCTCGCCTCTTTGACGGTTTCCACCGTCGGGCGCTTTTCCGACATCCGGATTCTCCATCACATGGGGATTTTAGTTCAACGCCGGCCGACTCGTGGCGGTTCCGAGATCGGCCCACACCGTCCCCGCAGCGAGCCGACGCGCTTATTATGGAAAAAGGAGAAGCCACTCACGGACCCTTTTCCTGTGTGATGCGTTCCAATATTCAGCTAATCAGCGCTGCTGGGAGGACATCATGAGTGTAGTGCTTATTATCGTTCTCATTATTTTGCTGTTGGGCGGCGTGGGCACTTATCCGGGCTGGGGATACAGCTCCGGATGGGGATATGGCCCATCAGGCATCTTCGGTTTGATTTTGCTCATCCTGATCGTGTTGATTTTGCTGGGAAGAGCTCCCTTCTAGAGGAATTCGGGATCTGGCGAATGGAACTGTCGGTTTCCACAAGCGTTTGGCCCGCGTCAATTCTTCAGGAGAATTTCGCCATGGATTGGAACCGTGTTGAAGGAAACTGGAAGCAAGTAAAAGGCAAGATCAAGGAGCGTTGGGGCAAGCTCACGGATGATGATCTCAACGTCATCAATGGACGTCGTGATCAGCTCGAGGGCAAGATCCAAGAGCGATACGGTCAGGCGCAGGATCAGGTGCAAAGAGACGTCGACAGCTGGTACAACACGCAGCGTTGGTGAGACTCGAGCATTCGATCAAAACAAAATGGGCCGGCTAGCGTCGCCGGCCCGCTTCGCTGCTTGCGTTAAATCGACTCCGCTCCCAGCAATTGTTCCAGCCTGATTGGCAGGTTTCGTATGCGTACCCCTGTCGCATGAAAGAGTGCGTTGGCGACGGCTGCATTGGTGCCGACGTTTCCAAGCTCGCCAATTCCTTTGATGCCGAGCTCATTGACCTCGTGGTCTTCCTCCGGGATAATTATGACCTCGGCGGCGAGAATATCGGCGTTCACCGGCACCAGATACTCGGCGAGATCCGTATTATAGAAGCGGGCCTGCCGGCGATCCATTTCGGTCGATTCAAATAAAGCCGACGAGACTCCCCAGATTAGGCCTCCCATCAATTGGCTCGAGGCCGTCTTCATATTCATGATGCGGCCGGCCGCGAAGGCGCCAAGCACGCGCGGACATCTGATCTCGCGGGTGAGCCGATGGACGCGAAGCTCGACGAATTCGGCGCCGAAGGCGAACTGAATGCGATCCTGGAGCTTGGCGCCGCCGGCGAGTGTCTGTGATCCTCGATAAAGCCTTTCGATCGCGTCCGGCCTGACCCCATGGGGCGCATTCTCTGCATAAGCTTCGATCGCTCCGTTCGAGACGCGGCGCATCGCGTTCTGAAGCTCCTCGCCGTCGCCGTCAGGTCCAATCAGTCGGCCTCCCGAAAGCCTCAAAGCTTTCGGATCTTGCA
>JAFAUR010000555.1 GCA_019243205.1 Acidobacteriaceae bacterium
AGCGGCATGATTTGGCATGAGTTGTCGGAGAGCGCGCCGTATCTCGACTGGCGAGGCAAATACCCGTACCTATTCGTCCATGCAGACGTGACATATTCCTACATCCCGGCTGTCGCGGAGTATGTACGGACGGCCAATGACAGAGCATTCCTGCGAGAGATCTGGCCCTCCGTCGAGAAGGCGTTTAGCTACTGCCGCAAGTTAATTGATGAGGACGGTCTACCCGAAATCCCCGCCGGGAAACTGGGCATGGATGAACAAAACCCGATGCGCGATGAGTTGGGGCTCTCGGCTGATTGGATTCTCGCCTGTGAAGAGTACGCGACACTCGCCGCAATGATCGGCGATGAAAATGCAGCACAGCAGGCGCAAGTCTCGGCACAGAAGGCGAAAGCTTCTTTTGCGAACCGGTATTGGAATCCGCAGCGCAATTTCGCGATCCAAGGGCACTTACGAAACGGTCAGCCGATGGAGGGGCGTGGATTGGCGCCCATCGCAGCCGTAGAGCATCACCTGTTTAACGACGCCCAGAGCGAGCAGTTGCTGGGGGGCGTTGCATCATGGCGGTTCCAGTCCGACTGGGGAACGCGCAGCGTAGCGGAAGGCGATCCAGGATACGATCCGGCCGGCTATGCTCATGGCAGCGTCTGGGCGTTGAGTACGGCGAATGTGGCACAGGCGTTCTGGGCAATGCATTGGCCGGATGTAGCTTGGCAGATTTGGCGCCGGTTGATCCCGTGGTCCACGATCGATTCGCCAGGGCATATGGACGAGGTGCTGGCGGGCGATACACATCACCCGCAAGCGGAATCAGTGCCGGAGCAGACGTGGTCGTCCGCGTCATTTCTCATCTCGGCCGTGCGTGGGCTGTTTGGAATCGATGTGGAAGCGGAGCATGCGGAGGTAAATCTAAGTCCGCATTTGCCCGACGAGTGGGATCGAGCCGAAATCCGGCATATCAGACTCGCGAGTTCCACGTTGAGCTTCGCGTTTCAGCAGTCGCTCGAAACCTTAACCTTGCGCCTGGAGAACAGAGGCGCACCCGTGCATGTGCGGTTTCATCCGAACATTCCGCTCGGATCGAAGATTCTGAGCGCCACGGTCGGCGGAAGGAACACTGGTGTGAAAGTAGACCACAATGAACAGGATGAACACGCGAGCATGGAATTCGACGCTGGAAACGGAACGACAGAGGTGAGGCTGCGGTTTACCGGCGGCGTTGCTATTGCAGTGCCGCTTCGAACGCCGCCGTTGGGCGATTCGAGCACCGGGTTGAAGCTGGCTTCGGCGTCGCTGAGAGGGAATGATCTGCGGCTGGTCGCGGATGTGATCGGCAGCGAGGAAAATAGTTTTCGCATTCGAACTGGGCGAGAGATCGCGAGTGCTGATGGTGCGAAGGTCGAGAGAATCGCTGGCGATCAATACACGGTCCTATTAGATCGCAGTTCAGAAAGCCGCGGCTATGAGCGACGCACGATTGCCATCAGATTGGCGCAATAAGGTATCAACCATTGTAAATATTGGATCCCTACTATCTCGGCAAATCAACTCATCTGAGTCAAAAAGGGGCTACACGGCGGAAGGGCCTGTCTGACCCACAGGCTGGAGTCCACTTGACGGATTGCCGACCACACGAGCAACTCGGAAAGTAAACACTAGGCCGTTAGTCATTCCTAATCGCCCAACAATTCTTCCTTTTGGAGAACTGCGGCAAGCACGGTGTGAAAGTTCATCGAGCTTCTTGGCAAGCTTCAGAACCGTTGAATCCGTTAGTCAGATCTTGCCACCAATGATTGACCGCCGATCTCAAACGGAGTACGCTCGTGTCATTGAATGAGGGGAGCGTGAGTAAGCCGACCGACCTTGTGCAAGGCACTGTAGACCTGCTGATCCTGAAGATGCTCGATTTGACGCCGATGCACGGCTGGGCGATTGCGCAAAGGATCAAGCAAGTCTCAAACGACGTGCTGATCATCAATCAAAACGCTCTCTATCCCGCTCTGCATCGCTTGGAAGAGCAAGGCTGGCTGAAATCGGAGTGGGCCGACTCCGAAAATAACAGGCGCGCCAAGTACTACTCCCTGACGAAAGCGGGGCGAAAGCGCCTGAACCAAGAACTGGCGCAATGGCGGCGTTTGTCATCCGCTATCGAAATCGTCGTAAGCATGGCATGATGAGTTCCCGATGCGATTGATACGTAGAATTGGCCACCGATTCCGGTCACTGTTTCGCCGGCAGGCGCTGGAGGCAGAACTGAGCGAGGAATTGCGATTTCACGTGGAGCGGCAGATTGCTGAAAACGTCGAAGCGGGGATGGCACCAGCAGTTGCCCGGCGCGCCGCGCTGTTGGAACTCGGCGGAATCGCGCAGATGAAGGAGGAATGTCGAGATATGAGGCGCACGCAATTGCTCGAAACTGCACTTCAAGACGTTCGTTTTGGAATCCGCGCATTTCGCAAACGGCCGGCCTTCACGCTCACAGTGATGGCGATTCTTGCATTCGGTGTTGGATCGGCGACAGCCGTTTTTAGCATCGTAAATGGTGTCTTGTTAACCGCGCTACCCTATCGCGCCCCGGCGAATCTCGTGCGCATATATGAGACCTGGGAGCATGGGTCTCGCGAGGGCATCTCACCTCCTGATTTCGTCGATTATCGGCGACGGAACACGTCTTTTGAGAGCATGGCCGGCGCGAGCGTCTCCACCCCTCTTCTGAATCTCAAGGCTGTGGGTGATCCGGAACAGGTCCGCAGCCG
>JAFAUR010000603.1 GCA_019243205.1 Acidobacteriaceae bacterium
TTGAGCATTTCCACTTTCATGCAGGAATACTGGGGCTTTTCATCAAACCGACCCATGTGCGAAGAGTGGAAGTCAATGGCCTCGAAATGAACATTCCGCCCCGCGGTATGCGTTCCAGGCAATCTGCCGAAAACAGACATAAGACCGAGATCAAGATCGTCGTTGAGGAAATCATCTGTGACAGCTCCCGACTGATCATCGGAACAGCGAATCCGAAGAAAGATCCGAAGGATTTTGAGCTGAAGCACATCGTGCTGCACGATCTGGGCCCGAATACGCCTTGGAAGTACGACGCGGTACTCACCAACGCTGTACCGCGCGGGGAAATCCACTCGACCGGCACCGTCGGGCCGTGGCAGATAGAAAGCGTGGGCGATTCGTTCGTTGGTGGCCATTACACTTTCGGGCATGCCGATCTGAATACCATCAAAGGCATCGGTGGTGTTCTCTCTTCAACCGGCGACTTCAAGGGCCAGCTCAACAAAATCGTGGTAGACGGAGCTACCGAGACTCCCGACTTCTCGCTGGATACTGCGAATCATCCCGTTCCCTTACACACCCAGTTCCACGCGATTGTTGACGGAACGACGGGCGACACCTATCTACTGGTTGTCAAGGCAAAACTGCGAAACTCACGCTTCACGACCAGAGGCGCCGTGGTCAACATCAAAGGTCAAGGTCACACGATCGATTTGGACCTTGACGTTCCTTCAGCGGAGATGCAGGATTTCCTCGACTTAGCTGTGAGAACGGAACCAGCTGTGATGACGGGAATCATCACTACTAAAACAAAGCTGCACATCCGGGCCGGTAAGGAGAGCGTCCCGCAAAAGCTTGCTTTGGACGGCCGCTTCTCGGTTCAAGACATCCACTTCACCAATCCGGAGGTGCAAGACAAAGTAGACATGTTGAGTCTGCGGGCACAAGGCGAGCCGAAGAAGGCGAAACCCGGGGCGCAGGATGTGAGGTCTGAACTGGCGGGAACCTTCCAAATGAGGAATGGCATGCTCAGTTTCAGGGATCTTATATACGTTCTGTCAGGCGCACGCGTGCATCTTGGAGGTGAGTACTCGCTCGACGGTCAACAGTTCGACTTCCATGGGAAAGTGTCAACTGAAGCATCGCTCTCGCACATGGTCGATTCGCCGCTAGCATCCGCTATGCTAAAGGCCCTCTCGCCATTCTTTAAATCCCAAACTGGAGGCGCGGAGATACCGGTGAGCATCCGTGGTACTAAGTCATCGCCAAAGTTCGGACTCGACGTGCTTAGGCATCATTAAAGGGTGTCAATGCATGGATTCATGTCCAACCCACTTCGCTTATCAGAGTCTTAGCATCCATCGCATCAGCGCCATCAATCTGGGTTAGATCGAGTCCAGATATGTGCACCAGCTCGTTACTGAGCGGGGAATTGGGGCATGTATCTATGCCTCTTTGATTTCTTACTCCGAGGAGGGTTGTCCCCATAAGACTCGTGTCGATGGAGCACTTGCGACACTTGCCAGATGTTCCCGTACCTGTAGATCACATTGGGCGATCTGGACTGGTCCCCATTTTTGAAACAAATGGTTAAGACTCATTTTTCATAGAATGGAGAATCGAGTCATGGGATTGTCTCGCAGGCAGTTCACGAAAGAGTTTAAGGTGGCCGCCGTTCGGCGGCTGGAACAAGGGGTATCAATCGCCGAGGTGGCACGCGGGTTGGAAGTAAACCCGAATGTGCGTCACCGATCGCGGCGGGAACTTTCGTGCCGGGTCGGGCAACGTGTTTCCCGGCAACGGAAAGCAGCGTTGGTCAGAAGGCCGGGTTGCGGAACTGGAACGGAAGATCGGTCAGCAGGCCCTTGAGATTGATTTTTTGAAGGGTTGCTTGCAGCGCATCGAAGAACAGCGGATGCTGCAGGCATTGACTGGAAATCCGCCGTCTTCCGGAAGATCAAAGAAGAACTGATGGCTGATCGTGGACTGACGATCGAGCGGATGGTGAGGCTGGCCCAGGTGAGTCGGGCCAGCTACTACCGTTTCGAGAAAAGCGCCCGATCGGGATCTGACTCTGACACGGAAAATGCGCGACGCCATTCAGCGAATCGCGCTGGAATGGCCCAGCTATGGGCGGCGGCGGATCACGCACGAACTGCTGTCGCCGCGGTTGGGAGGTAAATCCCAAGCGGGTCCACCGGCTCATGCGCGAAGATAACCTGCTTTGCGTGCGCTTAACGCCGCGATTGGTTCATACTCGGTTCGACCCCCAACGGAGAGATAACCTTCAGCACTTCCTGTCCGAGTCGGCGATCCACAGCGCCGCCTCCAAAGCCGATGCAATACTGCCCGCCATCGTCGTAATCGCCCTTGCAGAGATAACGCGCGTTGATGCCACGCCCTCCCCAGTAACGTACATGCAGCTTTCGACCGCAATGCCCGCACCGCGGTAGGCCCACCAGCAGCCCTTGCCCCGGCAAGTTTCTCGAGGGACTCAAGCGCGCGTGTCGTAAGAACAAGCTAAGTCTCGGCGGTGCGACTGCACCACTGAAAAATCCCAAAGCCTTCCGGGTTCTTCTTCAATCTCTGCATCGGAAGAACTGGGTCGTCTATGTTAAACAAGCGATGGCGGGTCCAGCACCCGTGCTTCGCTATCTGGGCCGCTATACCCATCGCGTTGCCATCAGCAATCACCGGCTCGTTTCCTTCAATGGAGAACAAGTTACGTTCCGCTGGAAGGACTATGCACACGGAACAAGCAGCGCCTGATGACACTCTCGGCATCGGAGTTCTTACGGCGCTACGTGCAGCATGTTCTTCCACACGGCTTCGTCCGTATTCGCCAGTTCGGATTCCTTGCCAACCGGCATCGCTCAAAAAGCACTGCTGTGATTCGCCATCTGCTTGCTTCCCATGCGCCATCCCAGTTGCAGTCCTTGGTCACTTCTTCCGAGGCTCAGTGGCAATGTCCTCGTTGCGGCCACTCAATGCAGACCGGCTGCAGACTGACGGCCCGGCAAGTCTACTTACTATGCGAAAGGCTCGATACATCCTAAACCTCGTAATCACAACTTGCTCGATCCCGTGCTCTCCTGCGCGGTCGCAGTTGTGTGTCTCGAGCCGCAATCTCTCCACTTCTGCACCGTCTAACTGCATCATCCATTCTCACGTGCACCTTTCTGCACTCGTTCTGACACTCCCAAGCGCCATCTCGGCGTACACCGAAGCTCGTCTCGAGTTCTGGAACAGTACCAAAAGGCGTTTGAACCTCCATACTCGTCACGCCCCGCCAGCGGCTTCCTTCTAGTCTCCTTTTCGAAAGTGACTCGAGATCTACTTCGCCTCTTCGCCCCAACCTTTCTCGCCGAGTCACTCCCGAAGAAGGCTAACGACAAGTGTTTAGTAATCCCTGTCTGCTTCCGCCTGCCCTCAAGCCGCCCCAGAGGCGCGTCTTCCCGGCGGTGATCACGCGCGACGTTCGGCCTTTGTTTTTCGGAGATGATAATGTCGCCAAAAGATTACGACATTGCTTTCGAGCAGAAGCAACGTTTATGCTAGACCGTGCTTGAGCGCGCTATGCTTGCCTCAGCCACAACATCGACGGCAGACACGGTCCTTTCACTACGCGTTCGCTATCGCCAGGAGATGGACGGCCAGATCGTGCACGACTCGATTCACCGGCGTGATGGC
>JAFAUR010000708.1 GCA_019243205.1 Acidobacteriaceae bacterium
GACAAGCGCCCACACCATCAAAGAGAGAATGCCGAAGACGTCCTCAACTTTTACATGTTTGCCTCCTGCGGTGACGAGGCATGCCTGCAACGTGTACAGAGGGCTCGTGCCGATATCGCCGAATACCACGCCTAATGCCCCGACGGTGAGGGCCAACGTGCCGCAGTGTTTACATGCGTTCTCGATGGGCCGATCCGAGTGCACGGCAGTAGGCGGTACGGGAGATCCCGTCACCGTGGTCATAGTTTCAATTGTCCTCAATGCTCATGCGGGTGGGTCACGCGACTCGTTTACGAGTTGTTCCGAACCTTCGGTGACCCGGAACTTAGTTGTGCGCCCACGGCTATATTGCGCATGCACAACATTGCGCAGGTTTACCCCGCCGATCCGATGCCGGCAACTGTGGACTTTGCGCCTGGACTTTCAGAATTCCGGTGGCGGGGTCCTTAATGGTCGTGCAATTAACCTCAAGGTGGCCAGCTGATCCGTATCGGCGAGCGTCATATCGAGTAGATGACCTTCGGATAGGTGACGGCCAGATTGTCTGATGCGCCACGGGTCAAGGGTACGATCGCAGTTCCGCTCGTTAGCGTTTGCAGCTCAGCGAACTCATCAGAGGTCTCGTTGAGACGCGTAGCGAAGCCGAGGCCGTACTGGCGATTGGCGATCTCAAGAGGACCGCGGACCGCACAGTGCCAGCACCGTTCTGTGTGCCAGATCCAATAAAGAAGCCCTGCTTGTGATTTTAGCTTGTTCTTGCCGGTAATCTTGAGTGACAGAAGATTCTTGTTGGCCAGCCTGGGAAAACATCTGGATACGATGGTCTAACGCGTGGCGCCCTGCACCTATCCGAACGGAGGGCATTCTGCCGTACGATCGCCGTCACTGGCTCGGCTTAGATGGCCTACCAGATCCAACCCCGCTCTCAGAGGGCGAATTGCTTCCTGTTTCCACCAGCACATACACACTCCAAAAACGTCATCCATGAACTTTGGAGATCGTGATGAGCTGCTGGTGGGCCCAACCGCCTGCCAACGCGCTCGGCGGCAACGGCTGCATACAATGGTGACTCACGTGTATGGAGATAAGCCATGACCAGGTCGGACCCGACATAGTTGTAGTCAAGCTCGCCGGTAGAGTGATGATGGGGTCTGAAAGCGAACAGATTACAAATCTCGTAAGCAACCGTCTAAAGCGCTCAAACCGCGTTATCATCTTCGATCTCTCAAGCGTTACGGCCATCGACAGTACCGGTATCGGTCGCTTTATATCGAGTTACCATCTGATTGCCGGAGCGAAAGGACAAATGCGTATCGCAGCCGCTCCCGATTTGCTCAGACGTGTCTTTCACGTATTACGCCTCGATACCGTGTTCCGTTTCTATGCAACTGTCGAAGATGCGTGCAAAGAGGAATAGCTGCTATGGCTGACGCTGACCCAAACAGGATCCTGATTGTCGATGATGATCCCGACATTCATCAGCTGCTCGCGACCGCTTTGCGCAACCGGAATTACCTGATCGAACACAAATACGACGGTCTCGATGCCCTATCGCTTCTTCGGGCCAGGTCCTTCGACCTGGTGCTCACAGACGTGCGAATGCCGGGACTCAACGGTCTGGAGTTGCTGCGCAAAATGCATGAAATACGAGCCGCCACGAGAGTGCTCGTGATGACAGCGGAAGGTACCCCTGCAACTGTGATCGGATCGCTTCGCGATCAGGCGTTCGGCTATTTTACGAAGCCATTCTCCCTCGATACGGCCGCCGAAACTGTCGCACTCGCCTTGAGCGCAGGTGCCCCAGAAGATGACATTGAGGTAGTCTCGGCAACACCGCAGTGGCTGACTCTGAACCTGCGCTGCAAGTTTGAGGTTGCGGACCGGATCATCCCGTTCCTGCGGGAGCTGAGCATAGAGCTTTCCATTCAGGACCGCGAAAACGTCGGGACTGCATTCCGTGAGTTGCTCATGAATGCCATAGAGCACGGAGCCGGCGGCGATCCGAGTAAAGCAGTTCGCCTGGATTATATGCGTACCGCAAAATCGATTTTGTACAAACTCTTGGACCCTGGCGAGGGATTCTCCCCCAGCAATCTACCGCATGCGGCCATCTCGAACGCCCCCGATGCGCCTTATCAGCACTTTGAGGCACGGGAACGGCTGGGTCTTCGCCCCGGGGGCTTCGGTATTCTCGTCAGCAAAAGTCTTGCGGACGAGTTGATTTACAACGAAAAAGGAAATGAAGTCCTGCTGATCAAATACCTGAGTTCGTCAGAGCATTAAGACCCGAGAGCTTCTTCAATTCCTGTTCTATGGCGTCCAGCGACTTGGACAGCTCTTCTACTTGCGCTCGGATGTCCTGCTCGTTGCCCTGATCGGCCGCAAGTTCAAGCCGCCCGCCAGC
>JAFAUR010000232.1 GCA_019243205.1 Acidobacteriaceae bacterium
GGCAACCGGACTCATCGTCACGCGCAAATATCCGATGGAAAATGTCGAAGGCGAATCCCGCGATCACCAGCACCATCGCGGGCTATGGATCGGCTACGGAAGCGTTAGTGGAATCAACTTCTGGGAAAACGAGTTCAGCTACGCTACGCACTTCCCGAACAAGACCGGCTCGACCAAGCTAGGCCTGGTAGTTCTGCGCAAACTCGGCGACATCAAACCGGGCAAGAAATCAGGCTCCGTTTCAGCCACGTTTGCGTGGCTGGGTCCTGACAAAAACGAGATGCTCCAGGAAGACCGGGTGATGACCTTCTACGCGGACACCGACACTCGCACCATCGATGTCGACGCGACTCTGACCGCGAAGACCAGCCTTCATTTCGATGACACGAAGGAAGGCTTCTTCGCTATCCGTCTCGCCGACAGGATGATTGAAAAGAATGGCGGAATGATGACGAACTCCGAAGGCCAGCAGACGGAGAAAAACGTCTGGGGCAAACGCGCCGATTGGGTCGACTACGACGGAACGGTGGACGGCCAAAAAGTCGGAATCGTCATCTTTGACAATCCGCTGAATTTCAATCATCCGACACGCTGGCACTCGCGAGCCTACGGACTCTTCGCTGCCAATCCTTTCGGCCTGAAAGATTTCGATCCGAAAGCGGAAGGCGAGGGCGGCCACTCGATGAAGCCCGGCGATTCTCTGCGTTTCCGGTACCGCGTCATCATCCATCCAGGCGATTTCTCTAAGAAGAAAATCGCCGATCTCTACTCGGATTACGCGAAGAAAGCAAAATAGCCAGCGGCCATCGTCTCAAATCGGTCACAGGCTAAGCAATTCCCATGAAGCGTGCCAAAGCAGGCTCGATCCTGCAGGTGCGGTTTGACCAACTCGCGATTGTGGTCACCTTTTCCGAGATTCTCGATTTCCGCTCGGCGCGCTACCTGGAAATCATCCGGAGCCAGCGTTGAAATATAAACAGATCCGGACTACCCACGGTTATTAGAAGCCGAAGCCGGTCTGTGCGGATTGCGACGCGGCAGCAACAACGCGAATAGAATGCTGGACGGCTACTCAGTTTCCGAAAACCCCACTTGCCGGGGATTGAGCCGACACGACGCCGGCAGGCTAGCAAAGTTCTTCCTCCCGGATCAGCCCCGGCCGTGCCCCGGTCTCCCTATTGTGCGGTTCGCTGCCTCATTCGTATCTCAACGCCACCAAAGGATCAACTTTTGACGCCCGCCGGGCGGGCACAAAACTCGCCACAGCGCCAATCACAGCAAGCAGTCCGACGGCTGTCCATAGGGTCAGCGGGTCGTGCGACGTTAAGCCGAACAAAACCGACATGGCAGCTCGTCCTGCTGCGAGAGAGAACGCGGCGCCAATCGCAACGCCAATGAGCAACAGCACCGCGGCTTCGTTCATGACCATGCTGAGTATCCGTCCTTGAGTCGCTCCAAGCGCCCCACGGATTCCGATCTCAGCACGACGCCGGACCACGATATACGAGATGACACCGTAGAGACCGATTATCGCGAGTATGGTGGCGAGCGCTCCAAAGAACCCCGATAGCGCCGCCATGAGGCGCTCGAGAACGAGCCGGTCACGGATTTGTTCCTGGAAAATCGAAAAATCCATTTGCATCGCGGGATACGCGCGCCCGAGTTTCTCTTTCACGGCCGAAATCACGCTCGACATCGGCGCCGACGTCCGGATGAAAATTGGACCCCACGGCCCGTCTGCCGGATATTGTTGTGCAGCCCCAAACACTTCGGGCGGAATAGCGTCGCGAAGGTCCGCATATTTCGCGTCCCTCACAACGCCGACTATTTCGTAATCAGCCGTAGGATAGTTTGGCTCGGCAATGCTTCTGACGACTTTACCAATCGGGTTTGTTCCACCACAGTAATCGTGAACAAACGTCTCGTTCACGAGCGCCACTCTCGGCGAAGACTCCGTGTCTCGATGGTTGAAGGCGCGTCCCGATAAGACAGGAATCCCCATGGTTTCAAAATATTGAGTGCTGGTCCATGTGAACTTCGACGAACCGTGAACATCATTGAGATGAAAACCGAGTGTCCAACTGCTGCCATCAAGAGGAACGTGAGTCGACATCGCGGCGGATTGAACCTGCGGAATGGTTCGAATCTCGTTGAGTAACTCGCGTTGGAAAGGTTTTAAGCGGCTCGGAGAAATGTGGCCGCTCACGAAGAAATTCCGTATATCGATCCGGAGCAGCAAAATGCCGCGCTCGCGAAATCCCGGATTGAACGTCATCAGATTCCGGAAGCTGCGTACAAATAGGAGAGCGCTGAAAACTAAAATCAGCGAGATCGCAATTTGCGAGACCACGAGCAAACGCTGAAATGAGAATCGCTCGCGCCCTGCTGTCACGCCGCGCGCATCCGCCTTCATCACCGCCCCAGGGTGTGCTCGCGACGATCGCAAGGCAGGCATTAGACCGAATGTGAGGCAAGTCAGAACCGCCGCCGAAGCGGTAAAGAGCAAGACGCGCCAATCGAGGCTCAGATCTAGCTGCAGCGTGTTGCCTTGGGTGCTGACGAACCATACAATCGTGTGAGTCAGCACCCGAGCCAGGTAGACGCCGAGTAGCGTGCCGATAACAGCCAGCAACAGGCTTTCCGATAGCAATTGTTGTATCAAACGGCGCCGCGATGCTCCGAGGGCCAGTCGTACCGCAATCTCGCGTTGCCGCGCACTCGCGCGGGCAAGCATCAGATTTGCGAGATTCGCGCATGCGATTAGCAGCACGAAACCTGTGATGCCAAGCAGCAGCCAAAGAGATGTGCCAAACGTCTCTCGCAGCGGACTCACTCCCTTTCCAGCAGGGTAAGCGGCGAGCCGGAATTTAAGGTAATGTTGCAACTCGGAAGCTTGATAGCCGCTTGGAACCGTCGCCGCAAACAGGCCGGGACTGATCGCGCTGAGATTTGCTGAGGCGCTTTCCAGCGTCCAACCTGGTTTCAGTCGTCCCATCACGGTGAGCCACCACGCATCGCGCCGGCCAAAGGAGGCGTTCGAGGATTGAACGGATTCCAGCGAGCAAATCGGCAATGCTATATCGAAAGTCCTGCCGACGTCCAGCCCCGAAAAGCCGGGCGGCGTTACGCCAATCACTTCAAAGGAATGATCCTGGATCATTACGTTACTGCCGACGACCGAATTGAGACCGCCAAATTCGCTTTGCCACAAACCATAACTGATGACCACAACCGAAAATCCGCAGCCGTGACGATCGTCTTGAATGTCGAGCAAGCGGCCGCGAACGGGGGAAATACCCACAACCGGAAAGAAACTGCCGCTTACCCAAAGGCCGGGTACATTACGTGCGTCGGCTCCCTTGCCCAGTCGAAAGGTATCGGTGCCCCACGCGAAGACGCCGGAAAAAGCTTGCTGGTGGTCCCGAAATTCTTCCCACAAGGGGTTTGTCATCCGCGGATTATCACCGACGTTGACGCCCATGCCATCCAAATTCGCGACGCGCACTTCGGCCAGTTGCTGCGGATTGGGCACCGGCAGACTGCGCAAACGAACCGCGTCGAGCAGTTGAAAAATCGCGGTATTCGCGCCGATTCCCAACGCAAGCGACAGGATGGCTACGACCGCGAACACAGGGCTGAGCCTTAGCTGGCGAACACCGTAGCGCAGATCCTGCCAGAATCTATCAATCCAGTTCCAGACCCACACTTCCCTGCTGATTTCTTGCCAGCGTGTTGCGTTGCCAAGTCGCCCCTTTGCGGAAACCGGATCTGTTTCCTTGGCGAGCATGGAGAGATGCTCGTCCAGCTCCTCCCGGAGCTCGGCCTCGAATCGATGTCCTTGCAGGAGAAACCGAAGGCGCCGTATCAGTTCCAGAACAAAGGCGGGCATATTCCCTCTACGATGACGCTGCGATCACGCGGCCAATAGCCTGGGAGACGCGCCGGTATCTGCTTAGCTCGGTTTCCAGTTGCTTCTTCCCCAGAGGGGTGAGCGAATAAACGCGGGCGCGGCGCCTGTTTTCAGTTTCTTGCCATTCGGCCCTGACCCAGCCCTTCAGCAGCATGCGTTGCAGAGCTGGGTACAACGATCCCTCTTCCACTCGAAAAACATCGCGTGACGAGCTCTCCACGAACTGAGCGATGCCATAGCCATGATTTGGGCCGCGGGCTAAGATCTTGAGAATAAGCATATGAAGAGTTCCCGGTGGAATCTCATCTCGGAGCTCTGCCATAGGTACCCTACCTTAGATAGCCTACTTAGCCAATCCCAATTTGTCAAATCTCGTATATGAGGGCCTTTTAAACCGGGTTATCGGAAACTGGCAGCTGCGGATAGATCCGCGCTAACGGCTCTGACACTTGCTAATCCCACACGGCCCAAGTATTGAAGAATT
>JAFAUR010000238.1 GCA_019243205.1 Acidobacteriaceae bacterium
GCCGCGTCTTCCACGCCCGCGTAGACGGTTTCCGCATCCGTCAGCGACGGCTCGAGATGCCAGACCCGCTTGAATTCCCATGGATGCGGAGTGCCGTCGTACCACTGATGAGTGCCCGCCACGCCTTCATACGTAAATTGATTTCCGACAGGCTGCCAAGTTTTGCCACCATCATCGGAGCGTTGTATCAGCTGTCCGAACCACCCGCTCGATTGCGATGCATAAATCCGGTTCGGGTCGACAGGCGAGCCCTTCGCGTGATAAATATCCCAACCGGCAAAATGCGGTCCGCTGACTTCCCAGCGCTCACGTTTGCCGTCCGAAGTCAGGACAAACGCGCCTTTGTGAGTCCCCACCAGCACTCGTACGCCGCTCATTACTGGCAACCTCCGTAACAGTTAATCATCCATGGCGTCCCGAACTGATCCACTACCATTCCGAACCCATCGGCCCAGAACGTCTTTTGAATCGGCATACAGATTTTGCCGTTCTCCGAAAGGGCACGAAAAATCCGGTCCGCTTCCGCACGATCATTCATGGCCAGTTGAACGGAAAAGCCCTGCGGTCGTTCATAGTGCTGCGAGGGAGCGTCCGAACCCATTAGCACTCCATCGCCTACTTTAAGTCGGGCATGCATGATCTTCTTCCGCCACTCAGCCGGGATTTCGTTCTCTGTTGGAGCACCCTCATGATTCAGCATCAGCTCGATCTTCCCGCCGAAACACTGCTCATAAAACCGAAAGGCGTCCTCGCATTGCCCATTAAACACTAAATAAGAAGCCACTTCCATCGTTATCCTCGTTGTCTGTTGTGTTGCAAGCAGGCTGTTACCCACGTCCCCCATAGGTTTCGATCTGTGCACGCATACGTTCTTCGGCGCGCTGAAGTTCCGGAGTAAGCGCATCTCCGAAATCCGGCGCTTCGAATATCTGACGGATCTCAATTTCCGACTCTCCTTCGAACGGATTGGGACAGCGTTTTACCCATTCGATCGCTTCTTCCCTCGATTTCACCTTGAATATCCAGAAGCCCGCGATCAGTTCCTTGGATTCGGTAAATGGTCCGTCGACCACGGTCCGCTCTTTACCCGAGAACTTCACCCGAGCGCCCTTCGCAGTCGGGTGCAGTCCTTCCATGGCGAGCAGCACACCGGCCTTCACCAGTTCCTCGTTGTACCGGGTCATTTCCTTAAGAAGCTTCTCATCCGGAAGCGCACCGGACTCGCTTGTCTTATTCCCCTTTACTAAGATCATGAATCGCATCTTGTTCACTCTCCGTTATCGAGTCGAATGGAAATAGATCGGATCGACGGGCGCATTCAAAATTTTCCTTCCAGCCAAAAATTGGAACGGCCGTAAGCTACCACCGCCGATAGGACACCAACCGTCAATGGAAGCAGCGCAACCACCACGCTTGTTGTGATTACGGTAGTCACAGTCGCGCCCGCCATAATGATCACCAGGCCTGCCGCCGCGAGCGCTGTCAGCCCGGGCCAAAGCTTCAACAGCCCGGGCAAAATCAGCCCGATCGCGCCAAGCACCTCAGCCATTCCGATAAACCGCAAGAAGCTTACCGGTAGGGGGATCTCCGCCAGTTTTTCGACCGGCATCGACACCTTCATCACACCTGTGAACAGGAAAAGCGCCGCCAGCAGTCCCTGGAGACTCCACAACACCGCCGGGCGGACAGGGCCGGTATCCTGCCGAATACCGTCATCTCGATTCGATGTCCTGGTCATAGCTGGTTTCCTCCATCCAAGTCCGACAAAGGTATTCCCTCAAGCTCAATGAGCGGTCGAATCTCGACTGTGCCCATGCGAGCCGCTGGAATTTTTTCGGCAATCCCGATAGCTTCATCCAGATCTTTCGCGTTTACTACGAAATAGCCGCCCAGTTGCTCTCGCGTTTCTGCAAACGGCCCGTCTGTGACAAATCGTTTTCCCTCCCGGACCCGAACGCTCGTTGCTGTTGATGTGGGCTGCAGCGGCGACGTATCGATGAACTGCCCGTTCTCCTTCAGTTGATGGGCGAGTCCAATCGACTCCCGGTAGCAATCCTCCCGTACACCGTCCGTCCATTGCTGTTCGTCACCGTAAATCAGTAACATGTACTTCATTTCTCGGTCTCCATGAATTAGTCGAACAGCGGCGTGCCGGATCGACAGATTGCAGCAACTTTTTACAATTAGAGAATGGCTGCTGCCTCCGACGTCAACGCCACTGTGGAAGCAGTGTACCGCTCCGACTGGGGCAGGATTGTGGCCACACTCATCGGGATCTTAGGTGACTTCGATTTGGCCGAGGAAACCGCCGGTGAAGCTCTACTCGCAGCCGTTGAACAATGGCCCGCGAAAGGCGTTCCCGATAATCCTCGTGCCTGGCTTGTGCAGACCGCGCACCACAAAGCAATTGATCGGCTTCGGCGTCAGCGCCGTTTTGAAGAAAAGGTGGAGGTTCTTGGGCGCGAGAGCCCGGTTTCATTCTCACCGGATTCAGCTCTCGATGTCGACGCGTTCCCGGATGACCGGCTGCGTTTGATCTTTACCTGCTGTCACCCTGCGCTTCCGGTGGAGTCGCAGGTTGCCCTCACGCTCCGCACCCTCTGCGGATTGGAAACCGAGGAGATCTCCCGCGCCTTTCTCCTTCCGGTGCCCACCGTTGCGCAAAGGATCGTTCGCGCCAAAAAGAAGATTCGGGACGCCCGAATCCCGTATGTCGTGCCGCAACCAGATGAATTGCCGTCCCGACTGGAAGGTGTATTAACGGCTATCTATCTGGTCTTCAACGAAGGCTACTCTGCTACAAGTGGCGCCTCGCTCATCAGAACGGATCTGTGTGCCGAGGCGATGCATCTGGGCCGGCTTGTTCGGTCGTTGCTGGCGCCCGTTCCTCCTGAAGCGACCGGCTTGCTTGCCTTGATGTTGCTGCAGGATTCGCGCCGCCATGCACGGCGGAATGAAGCCGGGGACCTGATTCTTCTTGAGGATCAGGACCGTAGCCTTTGGGATCGCGGGCAAATCGACGAGGCACTTCCCTTAGTAACCGACGCCATCCGCGCCGGCCCAGGCCCCTACACGCTCCAGGCCGCCATCGCGGCCGTGCATTGCCAGGCGGCGACGATCGATGACACAGACTGGCGCCAGATTGTCCGGCTCTACGACTTCCTCGAGCAGATTCAACCCTCGCCTGTAGTCTTGCTGAATCGCGCTGTTGCTGTTGCGATGGTGGAGGGGCCCACGCGCGCTCTGGAACTCATCGATACCTCAAACGCTGCCCGCGAGCTGGACCGTTATCACCTTCTGCACGCCGTGCGCGCTGACCTCTTACGCCGCTTGAATCGGTTCGCTGACGCCGCCGATAATTATCGGCGCGCGCTCGCACTCGTTACCAATGCGAGTGAACGCCGCTTTCTGGAGCGCCGCTTGAGTCAGGTGACTGCAGACGCGCCGGCAGTGAAGCGCTAAAGCGCTTTCACCGCAATCAAAGATTCCGGGCCTTTGTGAATTCTTATCGCATTCCGCAACGGTCGTCCGAATTGCGGGAAAGACACCTGCATGATATCGCCGTCTTCGAGGGCCACGCCATTCCCAAAGCTGAATGCGTCCGCACCAAAGAAGTGGATGTGGACGTCGCCCGGCCTGCGGTGAGCCTCATATTTAAAATGATGGTGCTCCAGGTTGGCGAGCGAATAAGACATGTTCTTCTGCCCGCTCCAGATGTCTTTCCTCCAGATCGGCTCCTGACCACGGAAAATCGAAACGGTACCGGGCACGTCTTCGAACGGCTCGCCTCCTATCGTCAATTCCGGTCCGATGGAGCAGTTGCGCAGCTTCGAAGGAGCCAGGTACAAATAGTTCTTCTTCTCCATTTGGTGATCCGAAAACTCGTTTGCCACCGTAAGCCCTACTCGACAGGGTTCGCTTCCTGGGGAGACGACATACACGCCCGCGATCTCCGGCTCTTCACCACCATCCCACGCATAACGCGGAACAGTGAGGACGTCACCGTGGCCGCGCAAAGTTGATCCGTTTCCCTTGAAAAACCATTCCGGCTGCAAACCGATTTCGCCCGCAGGCGGGTTCCCACCTTCCAGGCCCATTTGATACATCCGAATACTGTCGGTGATCTCGGCGGCGGAACGTTTGTGCATCGCTGCGCGATTTTCCGCGCTGGCTTTGTGAGTCAACCCTGTTCCACTTACCATGCACCGGGCGACGTCGTCCGGATGATCGAAGGATGGCAACAGATGCCATTGGGAAGAACCCTCATACACACGGTCGTAATCGAGCGTCTCTTTCGCGGCTCCGTCCTCGACGACCGAGGTCAACTTTTTCCCACTTTGCACCGCCGCCAACGCGAGTGCATATACACTCGTCCCTGCTTCGGGGTCGACCAGTCGCAAACGGGGCTCATCCACTATGGCGACGCGCCGCTCTTCTCCGCGACGCAGCTGTACAATTCTCATCTTTATATGTGCTCCTGAGCCGGAGCAGAAGCGACTTCTGAGATTTGAGTCGTGCCCGGGTGCGAAAGCCGTCCGAGCAGAGTATACGCACGCTGGAATGTTTCGAGATGCATCTGCATCTCTCTGCGCGCAGACTGCGAGTCATGTTCGGCAATGCTTTTGAAGATGCGTTTGTGCTGCTGATGGGCGTTCTCGAGCAAACCCGGCAACTCCTGCGACTTCGCAATCCATTCAACCAACAGCCCGCGGATGTCCACCAGAAGACGAGGCAGCAACTTGTTGTGCGAACAATCTGCCACCGCGAGATGGAAGTCCAGATCCACCTGGCTATAGCCGCGCTGGTCCCCGGAAATGATCGTTCCGCCTCGCTCAATAATCGCTCGAAGCGAGGCGATGTCTTCAACCGTCGCTCGTTCCGCGGCCAGCCCGGCGAGTTCGGTCTCGATGATCATGCGCGTCTCGCATACATCGGCCAGGTCTTTTTCCGTCTTCAGTAAGCCCTTTGCGAGCATGCGATCCAGAATGCCGCGGGGTGGTTCCGTGACATAGGTTCCGTCCCCGGCCCGCATTCGTACCATGCCGATGAATGCCAGAGACTTAAGAGCCTCGCGCAATGTGGAACGCCCGACATTTACCGCTCTGCACAGTTCGGCTTCGGGTGGAAGTTTCTCGCCTGGTTTCCAGCGTCCGTCCGCGATCATGGCTGCAATCTGCATGGCTACTTGCTCACCCAACGTTGTTCGCTCGACTGCCTGCAAGTGCGACATGCCTGTTGACAGTTTGCCACCGTTCGCATATATTCACAAGAACTGATCATCAGCTTGTCTGATGTTTCCGGGAGGTCAGTGCCATGCCGCGTTTGCCCGTGATATTGGTCGGGATAGCAACGTCTTTGATCCCGCCCATCCTGTGCCTGGCTCAAGTCGAATCCGGCCGCATTGTGGGGACCGTCACCGACCCCAACAAGGCCATCATTCCGGGTGCGACTGTTGCGGTAACCAACCAGGCCACCCACGAGACGACCAGGGTCACGACGAACGGAGACGGCGATTACACTGTCACACCGCTGAATCCTGGTGTTTATGGCGTGAACATTAGCGCGCCTGGATTCCAGACAGCACAAATCGAAAAGCTCGAAGTGCAAGTCAATCAGTCCGTTCGTGCGGATGTTCAGTTGCAGATCGGCTCGACTGCGACAACGGTCGAGGTGACCGCCGCCGCTCCGCTGTTGAACACAGAGCAGGGATCGCTCGGCACCGTCGTCACGAACAAGGAAATCGTAAATTTGCCGTTAAATGGCCGGAGCTTTTATGATCTCGCGAAGCTGACACCTGGCGCGGCAACGCTTCCCGGCGGCGGCAATCTGCTTCGCATTCGCGCCAATTACATTTCTGGTACGGCCATCAGCGGCGTTCGCGGCTCGCAGACAGCGTTTCTTTTGGACGGTGTCGACGTGACGGATCATCACCAGGGCGGCACGCTGATCCAAACGTCTATCGACGGCCTACAGGAATTCAGTGTGATGCAGAACGCCTACTCCGGAGAATTCGGTTCCGCGGGCGGAATTCTGAACATGAGCACAAAGTCCGGAACCGATCAGTTTCATGGAGGGTTGTTCGAGTTCCTCCGCAATGACAAGCTCGACGCCCGGAACTTCTTTTCGCCCAAGCGGGATGTGCTAAAGCGGAACCAGTTCGGTGGCGACCTGGGAGGTCCTCTGCCACTGCCCGGTTTCCTGGGCGGGAAAGGCAAGACGTTTTTCTTCGTCGACTACGAAGGAATGCGGCAGCGGGCGGGATTGGTTTTGACCAGCATCGTCCCGACCGCCGCCATGAAACAAGGCAATTTCAGTGCATCAGGGCTAAACACGATTTACGATCCTTTGAGCACAGCCAACGGGACGCGTACTGCGTTCGCGGGCAACATCATCCCTTCGAACCGCTTCTCTCCGCAGGCGTTGTTTTTCAACCAGTTTGTTCCAGATCCTAATATCGGAGCCCGGACGTTTTCCTGGGCGCCTTCACAACCGCTCGATACCGATCAGTTCACCATCCGCGGCGATCATACGTTCGGCCAGAAGCACCGGCTCTTTATCCGATGGAGTTGGGACGACTATCGCGAATCGGACCCGAATGCCTACCCGGCTCTCGGCTATGCGGATCTGCGCACCCGCGCGCAAAACGTTGTCGCGGGTTTGACCAGTTCCTTCACTCCCAACATCGTCAATGAGGCCATCTTCAGCTGGATGCCGCAATGGATCGATCTGCAGGCTTTCGGCCAGGGCACCAACTTCAATCAGCAGGCTGGTATCACCGGATTCGAAGGTTTGGAGCGGCCCGGTGTGGCAGGTTCTTTCCCTGACTTCAACTGGAGCGGCTACACAACGCCACTATCGAACGGCACAACCAGTTCCGGGCTGGTTGGCTCCGCCTTCGACCAACGCCCAAAAACACAAGACTTCACCGTCGTGCAAGGCATCGACAACGTCACCTGGATAAAGGGCCCGCACGTCCTGAAGTTCGGTACGGAGATTCGCTATTGGCAGCCGCTTTTTACTGACAGCTCAAATTACCAGGGCCTTTGGAGCTTTACCGGTGCGATGACACAGAATCCGGCCAAAACGGCAGGTAGCGGCGATGCTTTTGCCGATTGGATGCTTGGGTTCCCGTTCTCATCCTCACGCGCTTACCCGGCGAACTGGTTCGGTGGTTATGCAAACTATTTCCACTTCTTCGCTCAGGACGACTTTAAAGTATCGAACCGGCTGACTCTGAACGTTGGATTGCGTTACGAATACTCGCCGTGGATGCAGGGCTACCGCAATCAGCTAGGCACGTTCAACGGAACGCTGGCACAGCCCATCATCGTTGCGAGCAACACCAACCAGGTCGATCTGAGTTCGCAGTATGCTGCACCGACGGCCTATAATCTCTTCGGTAAGTACATCCAGACGAGCCACCAGGCGGGTTTGCCTCTTTCCATCACCTATCCGGATAACAATC
Organism: Acidobacteriaceae bacterium; assembly: GCA_019243205.1. Taxonomy (GTDB): domain Bacteria; phylum Acidobacteriota; class Terriglobia; order Bryobacterales; family Bryobacteraceae; genus Bog-105. The sequence continues at coordinate 7,466 of JAFAUR010000238.1, forward strand.
AATGGGCTCCGCGATTTGGTTTCGCCTGGCGCCCATTCGGAGAGAAGACGGTTTTGCGCGGCGGCTACGGCATGTTCTACGAAATGGAAAACACCGACGGGCGTGTCAATCGCAATATTCTGCCGTATCTCTTCAGTGAAACCGTGTTTGCGACGGCGAACACTGTTCCTAATCGAACCCTGGCGAACTTCTTTCTGGGGCAGCCGCTCGGCAGTTCCGTTTCCAATCCGAACATGAACCCGACCTACACACATCTGAACCGCGGGCGTGATCAGCATTGGAATTTCGGAATTCAGCAACAGCTGGCGCAAGATAGCGTGCTGCAAATCGATTACGTTGGCAATCACGGCACACACTTAAACAGCACCAACCCGTTTAATGACCCGGCACCCGCGGCGGGCGCCCTTCAGGCACGCCGTCCGTATCCAATATGGGGAGTCATGTCTTACTTTTCGCAAGACATGTCTTCGGATTACGACGCCCTGCAGGTCAAGCTGGAAAAGCGCTTTGGCAGCGGACTGTGGTACCTACTCTCCTATACCTATTCGAAGAGCCTGGTCATTCAGGATACGCCGGCCGCCGGGGGTGACTTCTACTTCGAAAAGGCACGTGCTTCCTATGACATTCCGCAGAATCTCGCGCTAAATGTCGGCTATGAGCTGCCTTTTGGAAAAGGCAAGCCGTTTCTGAGCAATGCCGGAAGATTCACGCAAGCGCTGCTCGGTGGATGGCAAGCACAAGGCATCCTGATCCTGCGAAGCGGACAGCCATTCACGGCCACCATTTCCCGCGATGTCGCCAATACGGGAATCAGTGGGCAAAGGCCTATCGTGCTCGCCCCGCCGATTATGGTCAACCAGCCGACGTGCTGGTTCTACGTTGCGAGCAATCCAGCCTGCGCAAGCTTTGCCCCCACGGTCTCGAGTACATTCGGCCTGCCCGCGAACTTCACATACGGGAATGCCGGCGCTGATATTTTGCGCTCGGGCGCCCTCAAGGATTTCGATTTCTCCGTATCCAAAAACTTCTATCCGACGGAAGGAACCGTACTCGAGTTCCGGGCCGAATCGTTCAACCTGACAAACACGCCGAGCTTCTCCATTCCGTCCGCAAATATCGACACATCTTCCGGAGGCGTTGTGACCAGCACCGCCAATAGTCCCCGCCAACTGCAGTTCGCGTTGAAATTCAATTTTTAATCGGCAACTGAGGTCCCATGCTTCGCTCTTCCATACTGCTGTGCTGTGTTTTACCGCTCCTTGCACCGGCTCAAGAGCCCGTCACGATCCAGGTCGATGGATCCAGCAAATCGGGTCCGCTCAAGCCGTCGTGGCGCTACTTCGGTTATGACGAGCCGAATTACACATACGCCAAGAACGGACGGAAGCTGATTCGCGAGTTATCCGATTTGAGTTATACACCGGTCCACATTCGTACGCACTTTATGCTTGCAACAGGCGACGGCACGCCGGGGCTGAAGTGGGGATCAACCAACGCTTACACGGAAGATGCATCCGGTAAGCCTGTGTATAGCTGGACCATTATCGACAAGATTCTCGGTACCTACGTCGATGCTGGCGCAATTCCGTTTGTGGAGATCGGGTTCATGCCGCAGGCGCTTTCCACACATCCGGACCCATATAAGCCCACCTGGACGCCGGGTGCCAAGAACGACCAATACAACATTGGTTGGACGTATCCACCTAAGGACTATGGGAAGTGGGGCGAACTCATTTACCAATGGGTGACGCATTCCGTCGAAAAATATGGGAAGCAGGAGGTCGAGAAATGGGACTGGGAGGTTTGGAATGAGCCGAATATCGGCTATTGGCACGGTACGCCGGAAGAATATGACAAGCTGTACGACTACACAGCGGCCGCCGTAAAACGGGCTCTCCCGTCAGCGCGGGTCGGCGGACCCGCTTCGACAGGACCGGATAATGCGAAAGCGGCTGCATTCCTTCGGCAGTTCCTCGAGCATTGTTCATCCGGAAGGAACGCGGCCACTGGACAACAAGGCGCACCGTTAGACTTCATCAGTTTCCACGTGAAAGGCCGTCCCAAGGTGATCGGCGGACACGTACAGATGGGGCTCTCGCAGGAGATGAAGGATTCCTCTCAGGGCTTTTCGATCGTTCGCTCATTTTCCAAATTCAAGGATCTGCCGATTGTGTTGAGCGAAGCGGATCCGGAAGGTTGCGCGGCCTGTTCGGCGCGAGTCTATCCGCAGAACGCCTATAGGAACGGCACGCTCTATCCGAGCTATGAAGCGGTCGCGTTTAAGACATTGTTGGGCATGAGCAGCCGCGACCACATGAATCTTCAAGGCATTTTGACCTGGGCCTTCGAATTCGAAGATCAGCCTTACTTTGACGGATTCCGCACGCTTGCAACCAACGGAATCGATAAACCCGTGCTGAACTTTTTCCGGATGGCGGGACTGATGCGTGGAGACCTGCTGAAGGTAGACAGTACGGGCGCAGTGCCGATGGATACCGTGTTAAACAGCGGGGTTGCGGGACGGCCCGACGTGGACGCGCTCGCGGCGCGCTCCGACCACAAAATTGCCGTGATGGTCTGGAACTACTGTGATGACGATGGAAGCGGCTCCGCTGCTAATGTGCAGCTAAAGATTACCGGACTGCCGGGGAATACAGAACGATTGCTCCTGCGGCATTACCGCATAGATCAAGATCACAGCAACGCGTATACGGTTTGGAAACAGATGGGGTCTCCTCAGAGCCCGAATCCGGAGCAGTACAAGCAACTGGAAGCAGCCGGACAACTGCAACTGCTCGAATCACCGCGCTGGGTTGACAACCATTCCGGCTCTGAGGAGATGCAGTTCTCTCTGCCCATGCAGGGGATTTCGCTCATCGAGCTGAGCTGGTAACGCTTCATTGAACGTCTCGTACAGATGGCGAATCGCAACGCTGGTCGGTGCTGCGATAACGATCAGCTATTTCGATCGTCAGACGCTGCCGCTCGCGATCACCGCCATCGGGCGCGACATTCCGATTTCAAATACTCAATTTTCCGATCTGCAGGCCGGATTTCTTGTTGCGTATGCCGTCATGTATGCTTTGGGGGGCAAACTCCTGGATGCCCTCGGCACACGCCGTGGCTTTCTGCTCATTATGCTGTGGTGGTCTGTCGCGAGTGCGAGCCATGGTTGGGCAACGAGCTTCGGCATGCTGATGCTCAGCAGATTTTTGCTTGGCATGGGCGAGGGAGGCGGCTTCCCGGCCGCGACCAAAGCTGTTTCCGACTGGTTCCCTGTCGAAGAGCGCTCGCTCGCCATGGGCATTATGAATGCCGGCACGGCGTTGGGCGCGGTCCTCGCTCCGCCGTTTATCGCAATTGTGCTCTCGTACGCCGAGTGGCGCTGGGTGTTTTTTCTCTCCGGTGCGGCGGGTCTCATCTGGTCCGTTTGGTGGTGGCGCGAATATTGGGTTCCCGCGCTACATCCGCGACTCACCGCTCTGCAGCGCCAGGCGCTATCGAGCATGCTTCCGTCGGCAACGGACGATCTGGACACCCGCAACGCGATGCGATGGGTTCAGCTGTTTTCTTTTCCCGAAGTCTGGGGGCTTGCAGGCGCCAAATTCCTCAGCGATTCCGCCTGGTACTTCTATCTGTTCTGGTTACCGAAGTATTTATATGATGCGCGGGGGTTTGATATTAAGAAGATCGGGTATTTCGCCTGGATTCCGTACGCCGCAGCGGGCGTAGGTTGTCTGCTTGGCGGCTGGTTCTCCGGCTGGCTCATCCGGCGCGGTCATTCCCTTAACTTTTCGCGAAAACTCGCATTAGGACTGAGTGCGGCGGTCATGCCGTTCATCGTGCTCGTCACTCACGTTCCGGTTCAGCTTGCCATAGTCCTGTTCAGCGTCGCGTTTCTTGGACAACAATCCTGGTCGACTCTCATCATGGTTCTTCCGGCCGACCTGTTTCCGCGTTCGGCCGTTGGCTCTGTTGCAGGGTTTGTTGGATTCGGAGGCGCCATCGGCGGCAGCATCTTCGGTCTGCTAGTCGGGTATCTGCTCGATCACGGTTTTGGCTATGGCGTGGTATTCGCAATCGTAAGCACGTTGCACATACTCGCATTCCTTTTAGTTCTTGTCACTGTTCGCGGGGTGCACCCGTTGAGTGCGCCAGAAAGGCAGCTCCACGCAATATGAAGATAACCGAAATTCGCACACGAGTAGTGGAATGGCGGGGAAAAACCGTCGCTCCACAACCACATTTCTGTACAAATCCCATGGATCTCCTCGATCTGTCCCAGGATTCTATGGCGAGCTTTCGCTTCTACGGTTGGTTGCTGGTTGAAGTCTTCACTGATTCCGGTCACGTCGGTATCGGCAATGCGGCGTTGTCCCCTCGTCTTACGAAAATGACGATTGATCTCTATCTGAAGCCGTTACTGATCGGCCGTGATCCGTTCGACTACGAGTTCCTCTGGCAGCACATGTACCGGCAGACCATGGCCTTCGGACGAAAAGGCGTGGCCATGGTCGCTATCAGCGCGATCGATATCGCGATCTGGGATGTGTTGGGCAAGGCAACCGGCCAACCTGTGTTTAAGCTTCTCGGCGGCAGAACCAAACCCAAAATACCTGTTTATGCGAGTAAGCTATATAGCCAGCCCTTAGACAAACTGGCGGAGGAAGCCCGGCAGTACAAAGACCAGGGCTACCGCGCGATGAAGATGCGTTTCGGCTGGGGTCCGGTCGATGGTGCAGCCGGCATGCAGCGGAACGTGGAACTCGTACACACCGTTCGCGACGTCATCGGTTATGAGATCGACCTGATGTGCGACGCCTACATGGGCTGGACGCTCGATTATGCGCGGCGTATGCTTCCGCTGCTCGAACCCTTCAAGCTTCGTTGGCTCGAAGAAGCTGTTATTCCAGATGATATCGGCGGGTACGCGGCACTCAAGGCGCTGGGAACTGTTCCCATTGCCGGTGGCGAACACGAATTCACCATCTACGGCTTTCGTCAAATGCTCGAAGCAAAGGCGCTCGACTACATACAATTCGACACAAATCGCGTTGGCGGCATCACGCAAGCGAGGAAGGTGGCAGCTCTGGCGGAAGCGTATTCAGTTCCCGTCATTCCGCACGCCGGACAGATGCACAATTTCCACATCGTTATGGCAAGCCTCAATTCTCCGATGGCCGAGTTCTTCCCGGTTTTCGACGTGGAGATCGGCAATGAGCTCTTTCAATACATCTTTGATGGCGAGCCGCAGGCGCGGAATGGCTATATTGACCTGTGCGATGACCGTCCCGGCCTGGGTATCACGATCAAAGAAGATGCGCTCAAGAATTTTGACATCCTCGAGTGAGGCAGCGCTCCGCTCGATCCCGATTACATCCGTGCGCTAGTCCGAACTGAACTTCCTCTCGTTTGCGATGAAGCCCCGGCCCGCCATCCTTGTGTTTCAGTACTAAGGTTTGCCGTACTGCCTCCCGTTCCGGCGCTGGTACTATTACCACTTACTTTGACAGGGCACCTGGCTCCGCGCGACTATTCACCCAAACAAATGCGCATTAGGAAGTTTTCGAGCGGCGCAACTCTCTACCCGCTGCTCTGGGGTTTTCTCTCGGTCTCCAACATTTCGGCGCAGGTGACTGTCTGGACTCATCACAACGACAATATTCGGACCGGCGCCAATCTGAACGAAACTCAACTTACCGTTTCTAATGTGAACGTCAATTCGTTCGGAAAGCTATTCTCCTATTCGGTTGATGCTTCCATCTACGCTCAGCCTCTGTATATCCCAAACGTCGCAATCGCGAGTAAAGGTACGCACAACGTAGTCTATGTGGCTACCATGAACGATTCCGTTTATGCGTTCGATGCTGATGCTAATGTGGGCTCGCCACTATGGTTGGTGAACTTCACCAATCCGGGCGCCGGCATCACTGCCATTCCCGGCACTGACATTCAAACAGCTTCTAATGTCAGTGGAACGGTCGGGATCATGGGTACGCCGGTCATCGACACCGTTGCGGGCACTATGTATCTGGTGGCGCGTACCAAAGAAAACGGTACCTATGTGCAACGCCTGCATGCCCTCG
>JAFAUR010000525.1 GCA_019243205.1 Acidobacteriaceae bacterium
CCCGGAGGCAGCATCTTGGCGGCAAAGGCACGAGTCACGATTTCAGGCGATGACAACGGGTTCTTCTTCTTCGGCAAAGGCACCGGCGTCGGAATCGTATTCGGCCGCCGTGCTTTCGACCCCACATACATCACGTCCTCCGGGTTCACCGCTGTCGCATGCCGTCCATCAGCCGCCACCAGGCTGACTTCCAGATCACGCAAATCCAGTGCCTTCGCGCTTTTGTTATCCACCACCACGAGCACCGGCAGAACGCCGTATTGCAGCATGTCCGATTTCTTCCCGAAAGCTTCCTGAATCAGATCGAGCGTGTCGTACGATTTCGCGCCAACCGTCACCTGATTCGCGCTCTGATGTGCATACTGATCCGCCGCGCCCGCACGAAATGCGCGATCACCCCCAAAAGCCCAAGCCGCGCTGGCAACCAAAGCTATACTCGAAATCACGAAACGACTCGTCCCTATCACTCTTCTCCCCTATCGCTTAATTCAGCTAATATCCAGTCCCCTAGTTATTCTGTACTTCCTCGCACGCCTGGTCACCCGGCGAGAGTACCGCCTCCACTTCTCAGAACGCCTCGGCTTTGTGCCGCAGTCCTTTTCTCGGACGGCACCAGGTTCTGTATGGTTGCATGCGGTCTCTGTCGGTGAGGTTCTGTCCGCCCCTCCCTTGATCAGAGCCCTCCGCGATCACGTCCCCCGCGCAGCCATCTATCTCTCCACCTCTACCATCGCGGGCAGAAAAGCGGCTGAACGTGAGCTTTCGGGCCTGGTAAACGGTATCTTCTACGCCCCCATTGATTACGTATCGTGCATCCGCCGTACGCTATCTGCAATCAGGCCCTCGCTCCTTGTAATTCTCGAAACCGAGATCTGGCCCAATCTCTATAACGAGGCGCGACGAGCTGGTTGCGGCCTGGCCCTCGCGAATGCAAGAATCTCTGGTCGCGCCTGGCCGCGCTATAAGCTTTTTTGCAGTTTCTTCCGCCTGATCCTTCGCCTCGCCCAACTTGTCTTCGTCCAGAGCCAAACCGACTACAACCGGTATCGCGAGCTCGGCGCCGACCCGTCGCGACTCTCGGTCGAAGCGAATCTGAAATACGATGCTGCAACAGCATCGGGACTCCCGCCGTTCGGAACTTTTGGCGCGGAGCACGTCTGGATCGCCGCCAGTACTGTCGGCCCCAATGAACGCGGCAGTATCGAGAAGCACGATATCGATGAAGACGACCTGGTCATCGACACCTTCGCACAACTCGCAAAAGAGTTTCCCAAGTTGCTCTTGATCCTTGCGCCGCGCCAGCCTGCCCGATTCGATCTAGTGGCTGCCAAGTTGAAAAAATCGGGCGTGAGCTTCCTTCGCAGGACGCATCTTTTGGCTGACTCTGAGGCTCTCGTCGCGCTGCCCGGCATACTGCTTCTCGATTCGCTCGGCGAGCTCGCACGCGCGTACAATCTCGCTCACGTCGTCTTTGTAGGCGGATCTCTTGCGCCCCGAGGCGGCCACAATATTATCGAGCCCGCGGCCGCAGGCCTCCCTGTCGTTGTCGGTCCGCACATGGAAAATTTCGAAGCAATCACAGCCGACTTCCGGGAGTCGAGAGCCCTCGTTCAGATTGCCAACCCGGCAGAACTCTGTCCCTCCCTTTGCCGCTTGTTGATAAACCTGTCCGAAGCTCGGAATCTGGGGAATCGGGCTCGCCACCTCGTCGAGCTCAAGCGCGGCGCCTCCGAACGGATCGCCGAAAAACTTGCGGCGCTCTACTTCGTCTCACAATACAGAACGACTTACAACTTCTTGAGCCGGCAATTCTTGAACGTGCTCGCAGCCATCTGGCGGGTCGGCGGGGATGCAAGACGTCGGCGTTCCGAGCGAGCCGCCTCATGCGCGAAGCCTCTGGGCGCGCCTGTCATCAGCATCGGTGGAATCACCATGGGCGGTTCGGGCAAAACTCCGTTCACAATCTATCTCGCCGGGCGGCTCAAAGCCCGCCATTACAATCCCGCCATTCTCACCAGGGGCTATCGCCGCCGCTCGCCCTCGGCGAATCTCATCCTTCCTAGTGGCACCGCGGCTCGCGCCGCCTTCACCGGCGATGAAGCACAAATATTTCTGCGCGCCGCCGTCTGTCCTGTCGGTATCGGTAGTAGTCGATATGAAACAGGAAGAATCCTTCTCGCGCAGATCCCCCAGACCGACATGCTCCTGCTCGACGACGGGTTTCAGCATGCGCGCCTTCGTCGCTCGGTCGACATCGTTTTGATCGATGCCTTCGATCCCTTTGGCCGGTACCATGTTTTCCCGCTCGGCCGTCTTCGCGAGCCGCTCTCGGCCTTGTCCCGGGCAGACATCCTGGTCATCACCCGCGCGGAAACGTCGCTACAGTTCAACGCGATCAAAGACCAGCTGCGGTCTTACAACAACGTCGCGCCCGTGTTCCGCGCCAGCCTGCGAATTAAGGGCTGGCGGGACGGGCGAACCGGCATCCCGATCGGGCAGCTTCCCTCGTCCCGAGTCGCTGCCTTCTGCGGACTTGGCAGTCCCGCCAACTTCTTCCATGCCCTGGAGTCACTCGGCCTGGAGATCGTTTTCCGCTGGAGTTTCAGCGACCATCACGCTTATCGACCCTTAGAGATTGCTCGACTCGCGCATCAAGCCCGGTTGAACGGCGCTAGCGTTCTGGTCACCACGGAGAAAGATACTTTCAACTTCCCTCTTGAGATCGATTCCGTTTTGCAAGGCTTGGATGTGGCTTGGCTCGAAGTCGAAATGCGGGTTGAAGAGGAATCCGCCCTGTTCGCCACCATCGATCGGGTTCTGCGCCACAGGGCTTCCGGCCCACATACCGGCTCTGCCCTCCGCTAACCATCTGCTATCGTGGCGGTTTCAACCCGGAATGCACTTTTCCAAACTGGCTATACCCTACGAACAGTTCACTTTAGACAACGGTCTCACCGTCGTGGTCCACGAGGATCACAAAACTCCCGTAGTGGCAGTGAACATCTGGTATCACGTCGGCTCGAAAAACGAGAAGCCGGGCAAAACAGGCTTCGCCCATCTCTTTGAGCACCTGATGTTCGGGGGCAGCGAGCACCTTCAGGGCAGCTACATCGAAGCCATGGAGCGTATCGGTGCCACCGATCTGAACGGCACCACCAGCGAGGACCGCACGAACTACTTCGAAAATGTTCCGACCTCCGCGCTCGATTACGCTCTTTTCGCAGAGTCGGATCGCATGGGCTATTTCGCCAGCACGATCAGCCAGGAGATTCTCGACCTCCAGCGCGGAGTCGTCCAGAACGAGAAGCGCCAGGGAGAGAATCAGCCGTATGCCATAGTCGAAGAACTCGTCACTAAATCCACCTACCCGGTCGGGCATCCCTATGCCCACACGGTCATCGGTTCGATGCAGGACCTTGATTCCGCTTCGCTCGAAGACGTGCGCGAATGGTTTAAAACATATTACACGCCGTCCAACGCTGTCCTCGTACTTGCCGGAGATGTGACATCGGCCGAAGCCCATGAGAAAGCGCGTCGATACTTCAACGATATTCCTCCGGGGCCGCCCGTTGCCCACCAGCGCTCCTGGATTGCAAAGATGACGGGTGAACAGCGTGAAACCGTGGCGGATCGTGTTCCTCAGGCGCGCGTCTACAAAGTCTGGAACGTGCCGGGTTACAGCACCGCCGCCGCCGACTATCTCCGGCTAGGCGCGGCCATTCTCTCGCACGGCAAGAACTCGCGTCTTTATAGACGCCTCGTTTACGA
>JAFAUR010000081.1 GCA_019243205.1 Acidobacteriaceae bacterium
GGCGCAGGACCTTCTGCAGGACTGCTGGTTGCGAATTCACCGGGCGCGCCATACCTACCGGGCTGGAGAACCTTTGTTGCCCTGGGTGTATGCGATTGCTCGCCGCGTTCAGGTGGACGATTATCGGAAGGTGCAACGGATTCGCCGTCATGAACTGCAGGAGGAGGCGAAAGAACCGGCCGCACCAGTTCCCTCTGAGCCGCCGGCAAGCGCCGGGATTGTCAGCGTGACTGAATTGCTGGAGCGGTTGCCGCCTCCGCAACGCGAGACCATCCTGCTCTTGAAGGTTTCGGGGCTGAGCCTGGAGGAGGTAGCGAGGGCAACAGGTACGACGGTCGGGGCAGTGAAACAACGGGCACACAGGGCATACAAGAATTTGCGGCGACTATTCGGAGAAGAAAGATGAGTTGCCGAGAGTTGGACAATCTGTTATCGGAGGACCGGCCCCTGACGCCGGAAGCGCGGAACCATGTCGCCGAGTGCGCTCGCTGTCGCGATATCATGACCGTCCTTGCCGAGCTCGAAACGCGCGGAACGGCCGACAACTTGTCGGCGAATGCCATCGGCCCTCCGGCTGACCTGAAGCGCGTGCGGACGCTCCCCTCCGACTTCAAACTGATTCTGCTGACAACCGTCGTATTTTGTCTTTTCTCCGTTTTTGTGGGCGTGTTCATTGGGATGAACGGGTACAAGCGCCTCGAACCGGCGGAGCGCATCGTGTATTACAGCGGGATCGGCGTATCGGGTCTGTTGCTTTCGATGGCCTTCGTCCAAAGTGCCATTCCCGGTTCCAAGGTGCGGGTTCGACCTGGCGTGGCAGTCGCGTCCTCGATTTTCCTAACGGCGGTGCCGGTTTGCGCCATGTTCCGCAGCTTCGGCCTCCAGCATTTCGTGTCACAAGGCGTCCCATGTTTGCGAATCGGCTGCATTTGCGCGGCGGTATTCGGAACGTTGGCGGCGGCTCTAGTCAGATACGGCTATGTTACGGACCGCGCCCGCACATCGGTTCTTATTGGATGTTTTGCGGGATTTTCGGGAGTTGCGGTGCTGAGCCTGCATTGCGGCCTGCTGAACGCGGCACACATCGTCGCCTGGCATCTGGGGACGATTACCCTCGGTGCGCTCGCCGGATTCGCAATCGGCGCTCTGATTTTAGCGCGGAGGTGACTTTGCGGACACTTTCCTGCTATCTTAGAAGGGTCACCTGCCTGTTTCGTCCTTCCTGAGTGGCTTTCCACTTTTGTTTAGAATTTCCGGGCTTCTGTTAACGAATCCCAGGTTCGGTTCTCAAGGACGTCATTCCGTTTTCCGGCACCCTGACCCTTTTGAACTATGAACAATTTTTCTGAACTCACTCTATCCTCGACCGTTCATCAAAACCTGTCGAGAAATCTGTTTACGCAACCGACGCCCGTGCAGGCACAAGCCATTCCCGCCGCTCTGAGCGGCGCGGACGTGGTTGCAACCGCTCAAACCGGAACCGGGAAAACGCTCGCGTTCTTACTGCCCATCATCGATAAGTTGCTGGGCGAAAGCACGAGCCGCAGTGCGAAGGCTCTCGTGCTCAGCCCGACTCGCGAACTCGCGATACAAATCGCCGAAGCGTTCGGGAAACTGGCCGCACACACCGGTTTGCGGGCTGCCGTCGTAGTCGGCGGTTTAAGCGAGCAAACCCAGCTGAATGCCCTGCGCAAAGGCGCGCAAATAGTAATCGCAACCCCCGGGCGACTGGAGGATTTTCTCAATCGGCGGCTCATCAAGCTTGACTCGGTAGAGACGCTGGTTTTGGATGAAGCGGACCGCATGCTCGACATGGGCTTTCTACCGGCAATCGAGAAGATCCTGGGTGTCTTGCCGGCCAACCGCCAAAGCCTGTTCTTTTCGGCCACGATGGAAAAGGGCATCCAGCGGTTGATTGCCCGGCATTCGAAGGACCCCGTGCGAATCGCTGTCGGCGCAGCGGAGACTCGAACTCCCGATGCCATCCAGCTGCACGTGTACGAAGTCGAAGGCAACAAAAAGGTCGGCCTGCTGCATCATTTGCTGGATCAGGAAGACGGCTCGTTCCTGGTATTTGCGCGCACCAAACATGGGACGGATCGACTGGCAAAGAAACTTTCCGGCCTCGGAGTGAAGGCCGCCGCCATCCACGGCGACCGGACGCAGAACCAGCGCAACCAGGCGCTTGCAGGCTTCCGTGAAGGCCGCTATCGCGTTTTGGTGGCCACCGATGTCGCTGCGCGCGGTATTCACGTCGACAGCGTCGCCCATGTCGTGAACTTCGATATCCCGCAAGCGCCGGATGATTTCGTTCACCGCGTGGGCAGAACCGGCCGCGCTGGGCAGAAGGGCTGTGCTTCCACCTTCATTTCGAAATCCGAGCGAGGTGAGATTCGCCGCATAGAACGCGCGTGCAATGTCCGCCTGGCGCAGAAGCCGGTGGTGCCAGGCGTCCTTGATGACGAGCAGATTCGAGCTCTGCGCGCCGAGGCGGACTCGCAATCGGAAGAGCAACTCCAGCCGGTACATCCCGAACGACATCATCACGGCTTTGGGTTTCGAGATCACGGCCGATCGCGCCGCCATGGCTTGAATCAGCCTAATAAACGACGATTTGCCTCGACAGCAGGCTCCCGAAGCGCTCGTTGAGCCTGGTTTACCCAAGCTCCAACAACGCGAGCGCTCAAACTTGCGCGTTGACACAAACCAAGTAGTTCACGCAACTAGGGGTGCCTCTTCTGACTCAGTTGCCGATCGAGACTCAAAGCCGCGCTAATGAGGCCTAAGTGCGTGAACGCTTGGGGGAAATTACCGCTGGCTTCCCCTGAAGGACCAATCTCCTCCGCGTATAGCCCGAGATGGTTGCCATACGTGTGCATCTTTTCAAACATGAAACGCGCCTCCTCCAGCCGCCCGGCGCGAGACAGAACCTCAGCTAGCCAGAATGTGCACATGCTGAATGTGCCCTCGCGACCGGGTAAACCATCCGCACGTCGATCGGTGCGGTATCGATAAACCAGGCTGTCAGAGGTCAGATCCTTGAGGATGCGGTTGGTGGTCGATTGCATCCTCCAGTCGCGCGCCGAAACAAAGAGCATGAGCGAGAACAGGAGACTGGATGCGTCAACCGAGTCTCCACCGAGCGTCTGCACGAAGCTCTGGCCATCCCAGCCCTCGCGCATGATCAATTCATAGATTTCCTGGCTTTCGCGCCGCAGACGGTTCAGATCAATTGGAAGATTTCTCTTGAGTGCAATGCGCAAACACCGGTCAAGCGCAACCCAGCACTGCATCTTCGAATAAGTGAATTGCTGCGGGTCCTTGCGGAATTCCCAGATACTCTGATCGGGCTTTCTCCAGTTGTCACATAGCCAATACGCAAGCGTCCGGACATAATTCCAGAAATCGTACGAGATCGGCTCGGCGTACTTGTTGTAGAGATAGATCGAGTCGATGAGTTCCCCGTAAATATCGAGCTGAAGTTGTTGGCTGGCGGAATTGCCGATGCGTACCGGACGGGCGTCCCGGTAGCCGGACAGATGCTCGAGTGTTTCTTCACGCACGTCGGATGATCCATCGACGCGGTACATGACTTGCAGCGGGGCAAGTTCCTGCTTTTCCGCGGTTCGTGCCTGAAGCCAGTCCATGAACTGAGTGGCTTCATCAAAATAGCCAAGCCTCAGCAAGGCGTAAACCGAGAACGCCGCATCGCGGATCCAGACGTAGCGGTAATCCCAATTGCGAACTCCGCCGATTGCCTCCGGCAGGCTGCACGTGGGGGCGGCAATAATGGCTCCCGTCGGCTCGTATGTCAGGAGTTTCAGCGTCAGGGCAGACCGCATAACGATTTCGCGCCATCTGCCCACATACGTGCAGCGCGATGCCCACCCTCGCCATTTCCCGATGGTGCGGAACAACTGGTCTCGCGTATAGGCATCCAGATCGGGCCGTTCTTCACGGTTGCCCTCGTCCATCTCGAGGATGAAGCTTCGCTTCTGATTTTCGGCGAGGGTGAACTCGGCCGAGACGCCCCCGTTCCCGAATGGCTCGAGTTTAACCTGAATTCCGAAATTAGATGTTGAACTGACATGATGTAGAGGCGGAGAAGTGAGTCAGGTTGCGATGCCTGGAGCCAACTTCGGCGAAGTTGGGACCTGCCAATGCAAAATGTTGTTCAATAAGGCAGTTCGGGTTTTCAAACCGCCCCAGCTTTCCGAGAGATGAAGCACCAGGCGTCGACCAGCGCGCCCGAGAATGGCTCCGCAGGTCAGCACTTGTGTGCGCAATGTGGCCGGTTCACGATAGCCCGGCAAGCCGGCTGCGCGCTGGAACTCGGCCAGCAGATTGAATACCAGCAGCACAGCCCGAAAGGCTGCTTCGGTAGCGAAGAACTTCTGCATACAGAATCCGTCCGCTCCCAGATCGTGCTTCAGCTCCCCAATGCGATTCTCCACATCAGCACGTCGGTTGTAATCGCGCCAGACCTCCTGAGCGGCTTGCGTTTGGCTGGTCACGAAAACTCGGAATGTGTAGCCCGGCACATCGATCAATTTGCGGCCCACACTGTGTCGTGATTCGCGGACACGTTCGCGTACCACGACAAAGCGTCGCTCCGCTTTCCAGCCCCACAGCTGCAAACGGAACTCACCAACAGCGTAATTCTCATCCAGCTCCTGCCATTGCAGAACACGCTGCGCAGCGCCCTGTACCCACTTGGTCATGCGTGCGACTACAATGTAGGGCAGACGGCGCTCTTCCAAAAAACTGAGCAGTTCGTCATCGAAGAAGCCGGAATCAGCACGTACGACACGAATGGTTTGGCGCTGCTTCCACAGCGCTAAAGCTTCTTTGAGAAACTCGACTACTCCGCGCGCTGGTCCGCAGTTGCCGCTGCGCAACCAGCCGTGGAGTAGAAAGTGAGCCTCGGCTAACACCGCCAGCAAGGGATGATGACTGGGACGCCCATGCTTGCGCGGATTGTGTCCTTTGAGTGAGCCTTCCTGCTCGCCATAGCGCTCGAACACGGTCGAATCCAGATCCAAGCTATAGCCCTCTCTGCGCTGCGGCAGACGTTCCATCTGCCACTCGGTAAGTGGTCCGTAAAGCTGATGGACCTCGCCCATTCCAAAGCGTCGAAACAGATTCCGGATGGTGTCATCGCTAGGAAAGCGCGTGATGCCGAGCAGGGCATGCAATGCTCGATCGCCACGCAGCCAATTAGCGTGCACGAACCGTCTGGCTCCCAGCAACACAGCCGTCAGGAATGCCGTCAACGTTGCTGCCGGATCGATCCTGTTGGGCGAGCGCCAGCGGATCGGCATGTGTCTTCGAATCTGACCAATCAAATCGATCCGCCGAAGAAATTCTACAAACACCACCATCCCGCCAAACGGCGTGACGGCTCGCTGCGTTTCCCGCACGATCAGTCGCTCGTTGGACAACAAAGCGAACATCTCGCGCGGGACTAAACTGTCCCTTACTTGTCGCCTCATCCTCCTGTTCTCGCAGATCGATCCCAGCGTTAACTCAATTAATTTCGGAATTCAGGCTAAGTCCGCGCTTGTCGATCTG
>JAFAUR010000860.1 GCA_019243205.1 Acidobacteriaceae bacterium
CGTTTTCGTCCGTTTGCACAATCGTCACAGGGTCGGATCCGAGAGCTGAGCTACAGCTCTCGCAAGCGACGACGCCGTCCGGATTGGGAGTCTTGCAAGCGGGACAGATACGCATTGGACTGCTTGCTACTACTTCAGGCGCACTAACGATGTCTCGGCCGAGGTTTTGGTTCCGGCCGACATCGGGCACCTGCAAACCAAGTGCCAAATCCTCGAATGAATAGAGATTGGTGTAATTCTAGCAGCATTTCTTCCCGGTTAAACCCCGTGTCACTTCGGTTGCACGGATAACGTCTGACTGCCTGGATTATGAACATCGGTTTCATTGGACTGGGCAGCATGGGTAACGGTTTGGCCCGCAATCTGATGCGCGCAGGCCACAACGTCGTCGTTTACAACCGTACGCGCGAGAAAGCGCAGGCTCTGGAGAGGGACGGTGCTCGGGCAGTTGCCACACCTGCGGAGGCGGCTCAAAACGCGGACGCGGTATTTACGATGCTTGCCGATGATAACGCTGTCGCGGATGTCACATTCGGAGCGAAAGGATTCCTCCCGGCGCTAGGGAAAACGGGCATACACATTTCGTGCAGCACCATCAGCATCGCCTTCGCCCGAAAGCTTGCGGCGGAACACTCTAAAGCAGGATCAGGTTACATCAGCGCTCCGGTATTCGGGCGTCCCGAAGCGGCGGCAGCCGCGAAACTGCTGGTCGTAACCGCCGGACCATCGCCGCTAGTAGAACGCGCGAAACCCTTGTTGAGCGCAATTGGGCGTGAGACGTACGTTGCCGGGCCCGAACCGTGGCAGGCGAACCTGTTCAAGTTATGCGGGAATTTCATGATCGCAAGCATGTGCGAGACATTCGGCGAGGCCTTTGCCACGCTGCGAAAGGCGGGTACCGATCACACGAAATTCCTTGAAGTGATGATAGAGCTGTTTGGCTCGCCGGTTTACAAGAATTATGGATCAACCATTGCAGACGGAAGGTTTGAGCCGGCGGGGTTCGCGCTTAAGCTGGGGCTGAAGGACATTCGCTTGGGATTGGAGGCTGCAGGCGAGTTCAATTCGCCAATGCCATTTGCCAGCCTGCTGCGAGATCATTTCTGGTCAGCGATGGCCCATGGGCAGGAAGAACTCGACTGGTCGAGCGTCTCGCTGGTTGCAGCTCGGGCAGCAGGACTCAATCCATAAGTGAATTGATTAATGGTTGGATTAGCAAAACGGATAGTGCTCGTATCGGACCATCAGTCCTCAGCCACCTCCATGCGAGCCTGCGTTCCAGACGCGGCGGCGCGCAAGTATTGAACGGGCCAGGTGATCTCCTTTCGGAGTTCGGCGGCTGCATGGATGGCCCAGTAGGGATCACGCAGAAACTCGCGTGCGATGAAGACGAGATCCGCCTGCCCGGTTCGGACGATCATGTCGGCCTGAGCCGAGTCCGTTATCAGACCGACCGTACCCGTCGCAATGCCAGCTTCGCGCCGGATCCGTTCCGCAAAAGGAGTCTGAAAGCCGGGGCCAGCGGGAATCCTCGCGTTCGGAACCAGCCCTCCGGAAGAGGCATCGACCAGGTCGACCCCGTGTTCTTTCAGAATCTTCGCTAATTGCACAGACTGCTCGGGATCCCAGCCGCCCTCGACCCAATCGGTGGCGGAGATCCGAACATAGATCGGGAGGTTTTCGGGCCAGGTCTCACGAACCGCGTCGACAACTTCCACTAGCAGGCGGATCCGATTCTCGAACGCACCACCGTAGGAGTCCTCGCGCTGGTTGGAGATGGGCGAAAGGAACTCGTGAAGCAGATAGCCATGAGCGGCGTGGATCTCGACAATGTCGAAACCAGCCTCGCGGGCGCGCTCAGTAGCAGCGACGAAATCGGTGATCACTTTATGGATCCCCCGTTCATCGAGCCCGCACGGTTTTCCATAATTTGGCGCGAACGGTATCGGACTTGGCGCGACGATATTCGACCAGCCACCCTCTTCGGGCGCCAACCAGCGCTCGCGTTCCCAGGGGCGGCTCATACTCGCTTTGCGCCCTGCGTGTGCGAGTTGGATACCGGCATAGCAGCCTTGGCTGTGAATGAATTCGGCGATCTCGCGCAGCTTGCCGGTATGGTCGTCCTTCCAGATGCCGAGATCCCCAGGAGTAATTCGGCCTTCGGGCGATACGGCTGTGGCTTCTGCAATGACCAGACCTGCTCCGCCGACTGCGCGGCTGCCCAGATGAACCAGGTGCCAGTTGGTCGCAAAGCCGTCAGTGCTCGAATACTGGCACATGGGCGAGACCACGATGCGGTTCGGAAGCTGCAATCCGCGCAGCGTAAAAGGGGAAAAAAGATCAGAAGCAGAGTCCATCTGCTGATTGGATGGAGCACGGGCGCCTGGTTGGTGCGATGGATCTTTACCAGATTTGCGTCTTCGTTATCGAAGCGCGCTTCAGCCCGGATCGCAACAAGCCGCGCGGTTTACAGCGGCGCGGCGATGAACCGCTTGCAAGCCGTCTGCCTATGAAGAAGCAGCGCTGGATTTCGGCTCGGCCGAAGGGTGCACTCGGTCGTCGTACTTGCCGAAAATCATTTTTCCGGCCGTGGTCTGCAGCACGCTCGTCACAGTAATGTCGACGGTCTTTGAGATGAATCGGCGCGCATTGTCTACGACGACCATGGTTCCGTCGTCGAGATAGCCGACTCCCTGGTTGTACTCTTTGCCCTCTTTAAGGATGAATACCCGCATGGCTTCGCCCGGGAGAACGATAGGACGCAGCGCATTGGCAAGTTCATTGATGTTGAGCACCTCAATGCCTTGGACTTGTGCGAGCTTGTTCAGGTTGAAGTCGTTGGTGACGATCTTCGATTGACGCAATTTCGCCAGTTCGATCAACTTGAGATCGACCTCGCGGATTGCGGGAAAGTCCTGGGCCGTCAATTCGATCAGGATGCCGGGCGTTTTCTGCAGGCGACTGACAATATCGAGGCCGCGACGGCCGCGATTGCGGCGTGTGGAATCGGGAGAATCGGCAACGAGTTGCAGCTCATGCAAGACGAACTGTGGAATGACGAGTTCGCCGGCGAGGAAACCGGTTTCAGCAATGTCGGCGATGCGACCGTCAATGAGAACACTCGAATCGAGGATCTTGGAAAGGTGCGAGCCGGAGGCCGTCTTGGCGAAAAGGCCCAGAGAACTCAGGTCAAGCAGATCGGACTTGGCGATGCCCACCAGAAGACCGAGAAAGCCGCAAAGAAGGGGGACCAGGAGACGGAAAAATTGGGCGGTGGTGCTGCCGCCGAGAGCAGAGGAGCTAAGGAGAGAGACAAACAGGAGGCCAATGGCCCCGCCGATGACAGCTCCGAGGCAGGCGCCGATCAGGACCGCAAGACGGGCAGCCTGCAGCCGAAGTTCGAGGAGATTAACGGCGACACCCACGGCTAAGCCGACGAGTGCGCCGGTGAGCGGCGACCAGCCAAAAGGATGGAGAAAAGCGGAGAGAGCCGCCGTCAGGGCGACAAAAGCTCCACGAATTGATAGCTTTTCCCAGTTGGGACGGTTCAAGTTTAGAGTCTCCAGCCTCGTGCTCACCGAGCATTAAAAAGGTTTTTAAACGTATGGTAGCCGAGGAAAGGAGGGCCATGGGGAGGGGGACCTCGGTCACCCAGCTCTCTTACACTACGAGCACTATGAAAGACGGACGAAAGGAGGGAACGACTCGCCGATCCAGCCGCATCCTTGCGGGCGGCTAGAGGGCTTTGGCGAGTTCTTCAGCGAAAGCGCTTTGCCGACCGCCATTGGAGCGGCGGGCGTTGCCGGTGGCGTTTGGCCGTGCGGAACGATTTTGATTGCTGCCCGAATTGGGGGCACCGACGGGACGGCGGCTGCGATCGGTGGCAGCAGCAGTTTTGGGCGCGCCTTTTCCGGATCGAGGAGGTTGCGCAGGGTTGGCGCGCAAGAGACGGTCTTCGAGAGGTGCACGGTCAAACCGGCGGATGATCGAATTCATCTCTTCCTGGTTTGGTGACTCAATAAAGGCGAACCCCTTGGATTCTTGCGTTTCGGGGTTGCGAATGACTTTGACATCGTCGGCGACAAGGTTTTCGGACGCAAGCCACGACTTGATGTCGTCCTTGGTCACCCACGTGGGGAGATTTCCGAGGAAAACGGTAAAGCTCATTTAGTTATTTGTTTTTTGCTCCGTGAGGGAAGTGTACGAGGCGCACCTCGCGAGACTGCTTCTCCCGGAGGCTAGTAGCATACTAACACGGGGAGCGCAAACACGTAAACACCAAATTCCTGGCAATCCGTTGTTGCGCAAAGGCTATCTCGACCATTTGATGCTTGTGAACGACCATTTGTCACAGCGGATTTCCGCAGCACGTGCGGCGGCCTTGGCAACCCTCGAACTGGTGGCGGAAGGTGCTTATGCGTCTGACACTCTGCGGGACAGGACCGCCGGTCTGGAGAGCCGGGATGCCGCCCTGGCCGGACAAATCGTCTTCGGCAGTTTGCGCTTTCAGGCGCAATTGGATCACTTAATTCGCCTTTATTCAGGTAAGTCGGTCAGCGCGCTGGACCGGCCAGTCGTTTTAGCGCTGCGGATGGCAATCTATCAGCTTCGATACCTGGAAAGAATCCCAGCACACGCGGCCGTGCACGAAGCGGTTGAGATGGTCAAGATCAGGCGGCGTCCCGCGACAGGGTTTGTGAACGCGGTCCTCAGGAAAGTGAATCGTCAACCTGTCACGTGGCCGAGTGAGGCGGTCGAGTTCTCCTGCCCGGAATGGCTGCTTGCGAGGTGGAAAACTCATTTTGGCGAAAAAGAGGCGCGTGCGATCGCGGTGGCTGCTCTCGAGCAGCCGACGCCTCACATCCGCATCCCACCCGGTAGGAGCGTGCCCGAGGGCATCACCTTGGAGGCGACAGACGTCGCGGGTTGTTACCGGGTTTTGTCCGATGTGCCGCTGGGTATCCGGCTCCACGATATCGGTTCGCAGGCCATCGTGCCGGCTCTGGATCTGCAGCCCGGGCACACGTACCTGGATGTATGTGCGGCGCCAGGAAATAAAACCTTGCAAGCTCTCGAGACGGCGCTGTCTCTGGCCGTCGCCTGTGACGTCAGCCCCACACGGATTATGGAGATTCCGCCGGTGTGTTACCGGGTAGTG
>JAFAUR010000873.1 GCA_019243205.1 Acidobacteriaceae bacterium
TCGTAAACACATGGCCGTTACCGGCGATCTATGCCTCTCGCAAATTCCGAAGTAGTTGAGATGATGAGCGTTTGCACAGCTTTGGGAAACTGTTTCGGTCGACATTAGGTTGGCTCTCGGTGATGGTCGCGGCGCTATCGGGATCGCTAAAAAGCCGCGCCGCTTTGCAATTGGAGAATTTGCGAGAGGCACGGGCTCGTCAGTGAACAATTCACCGCCAAATCGCGTTTCTTTGTTAACAATTTGACCTCCCGGCTGGTAATACAGTTGAGCAAGCAATACGTAAACAGCGCCCGCGAAGAAGGAGAGACCGCTTATGCATGACGACATCTTTATCGTGCCCACTATTTTCTTCACATTTGGCTTCATCGTCTGGACGATTGCAACCAACATTCGCCGCAGCAAGGCCGCGCGAGCGGTTGCGGACCTGCACACACGGGTCCTTGACAAGTGCGCCGCGAGTCAAGACCTGCTCTCATATCTCGAAAGTGATGCCGGAAGACAGTTCCTCGAGTCTGCTGGTACCGAAACCACAAACCCTTCTGGCCGCATTCTGAATGCGGTCCAGGCGGGCTTCATCCTGAGTTTGGTCGGTGGAGCTTTTCTGGCCGTGCGAGCCGCCCCAATCGATCCGGACGCGAGCCAGATCCTGCTGGTATTAGGGTCAGTTGCTCTGGCCATCGGAGTAGGTTTTCTGCTCTCCGCCGCAACATCATACGTGCTTTGCAAGAACTGGGGCTTGCTGAACCCAATGCAGGCCAGAAAGTAGCTGCAGATCAACCTGGGCTGCCGATGGAACTCTCTCGTAGCGTGCCGTTGTCCGATCGCAGCACTGCCGCGCTGACCCGCGTCATGGACGAGGATGAGTTCCGGGTGTTTTATGAGCGCACGGCGAAGCCTTTAAGAGCGTACTTGGTTCGAGTCCTCCAGGATATCTCCAAGGCTGATGACATCCTGCAGGAAGCGTATCTGCGTTTGTTACAGGCCAAGACTCCTTATAATATGGAGGACCGGCATCGAAAGAATTATCTGTTTCGCATTGCCACCAATTTGGTGCGCGACGACGCCGCCCGCCACAGGACAGTCCCGCTCGATGATTTGCCGTGTCCGCAGGCGCCCGACAACGACGTTGCTAAGCGGGCAGATCTGGGAGGTATGCTTGCCGCGCTGAATCGGCGTCAACGCGAGTTACTCTGGCTCGCGTATGTCGAGCGATTCAGGCACGATGAGATTGCCGCAATCGTTGGCAGTAAACCGGCGAGTGTCAGACCGATGTTGGCTCGTGCTCGCGAGAAACTGGCAGAGATGCTTAAGCGAGGAGGATTCGAACCAAAGCCTGCCCCGCAGGAGGAGTCGTAATGTGGGGATGTGATTACGAAGACGCCGTTGTCGGTGCCCTGATACAAGGCTCGCTGGAAGGCGAACTGCGCCAGCACTCCGACTCATGCCTGGTGTGCGGTGAATTGGTACGAGTATTTGTGTATCTCGAAACTGCCCGCCATGAGGAACCCGAGATGTCGCCTCTACCGAGCGCCGGCCTGATCTGGTGGCGCGCCCGGTTAGCCGAGAAACGGAGACGAGCGGAGCGTTCGGTTGCCGCCATCGATATTGTCCAGAAGATTGGGTTGGCGCTGATGGTTATCGTTGCGGCTGTTCTTATGGCGATGTGGACCGGGCAGGGACAGTTTGGGCCGACCGTGCTTCTGGCCGACGTGGCCGGCAGTATCCTGTTGTGCTCAGCTGGCGGCGTACTTTATGCTTGGCTACGCGAACGGATCTAAAAAGTCGCGCCGCTCTGCAACTGACGCAGGGGCCACCATGGCGTTTCCGGAATGCGACGGCGGGCGCGCGTCAGATTGGTCCGAACGTGCGCCCAGGTTCGGGATGGGTCATCATTCATCGCGAATCGATCCGTTGAGAATGTGCGCAAACGGGACGAGACCCGCCTTCTGAAGAGACTCGCGTGATGCGATGTTGGCGGGATTGCAGCGGGCACACGGGATGCTCCCGAGCGCGTACGCACAGCGTTTGAGTTCCTGGACCAGATACGACCCAAAACCGTGGCGCCTGAAGGGTTCGACAGTCTCCATGTAGATGTCCGCGTACGGGACGTTGTAGTGAAACATGAGGCCGCCGGTGGCTACGGTCGCGCCATCCAGCACAAGCAGGTATTCTGCGCCGCCTTGTCGCTGAGCGATGGCGTTCCGGGTCTCCTGATCAGGCGTTAGCTGCTGAACGGTCGCCCCGTTTGCTGGCAGCGCAGTAGTGATTGCGTCGCGAAAGACGATCTTCTCGCTCCAGATGTCGCGCGCGTATGTGTGCAGCATGACCGCCAGCAGGACGTCGTTCGACTGGATCTCCATAAACCGTGCGTTGCTGGCAGTGAGCAGGGCCTCGAACAACTCGAATGCGTGTGCCCGGTGCTCGGGTAGCACGTAGAACTCGAAGATGGAGGGCGTATCCTTCCAAGGGCCTGCCAGAGCGATCGAACCGAAACCGGCCGTGACACCGTCGAGATTCAAGATGTAGGTCACTGTCCAGCCATCACGCCGGTGAATCGAGTCGTGCACAATTTGGCCGTTCATCTCCTGCCTATAGCGAACGCGTAGTGGAAGGACCGTGTCTGCCGTCGATGATGCGGCCAAGGCAAGCATAGGGCGCTCAAGCACAGTCCAGCATAGACGTTGCTCCTGGTCGAAGGCAATGTCGCGACCTTTTGGCGAAATGGCGAAATTATCACCTCCGGCCTCGGGAATCGCCCAAAACCGGCCATATATGAGAGCGCTCTAACGTGTCAACAGGCCCTCGATGGTTTTGTCTTTGCTTTTTTGTCTCGTTCGCAACACACCACCACCTCATCGAGAGCAGGGTTTATCCAGACCGCACCGCGGGGCGGTCGCCGCGGGTGTGGTTCTTGCTGGAGTCCGCAGCAGCCCTCATTCGTCGCGCTCGCATCACTGTGAGTAGTCGTCTGTCGTCTAAAGCCCGTATTCAAGTAGCCGTGCTGCTAGACGAGGTGTCCCTCCTGGCATTTTCGATCGTCTCTGTTCACCCAACAGAACGTTAACCCTTCACTGGTGTCTCTTCCGTCAGCTCCGCTCGTTCGCTATTCCGCTTCTTCGTCGGAAGCCATATATCCGCCTTCACCTGCTGCAAGAGCCAATTCCGCGAGCGGGTGTCGCAATCAATGCTCAGCCTCTTAGGCTATGGCCGGTTTCGCGCTTACCCGTGCGTCGACGAAAGAGTCTGGCGCAGTTCGTGCCTGGGCTGAGGCCTTCGG
The DNA here is from genome assembly GCA_019243205.1 of Acidobacteriaceae bacterium. Lineage (GTDB taxonomy): Bacteria > Acidobacteriota > Terriglobia > Bryobacterales > Bryobacteraceae > Bog-105. The sequence continues at coordinate 3,281 of JAFAUR010000873.1, forward strand.
CTTGGACTGCGGTTCGCGATATACTTCTTGCTTTTTCAAAATCCAATAGGCAGCCTCGGCCAAGTGCCGACCTACGGCCACGACCGCTTTCTGGTGATTCGTTTTGCGCTTCACTCGTTGATATAACCGCACCACGTGTCGACCCGCCAGTTGTTTCTGGTGGATCACCGCTAAGTTACCGGCTTCGATGAACGCCCACTTCAAATATCGATTCACGTCCCCGCAGATCTGCCCCAATCGAGTACGGCCACCGCTGGAGTGCACCCGTGGGACCAGCCCGGCGTAACTGGCTAGATGCTCCGCCGAGGCGAACCGCTCTACCCGCCCGATTTCGAGTGTCATCACCATGCTCAGAATGCGGCCGACATACGGCAAAGTCTTCAGCAGATCAGCCTCCGCCGTTACTTCCATGAGCTCCTGCAGTGGTTTCTCTACCGCCTCGATTTGCATCTCCATAAAATCCATCGTCACCAGCTCCAGTTCCACACTTTGCCGGGTATGCGGCGGCAACTCTCCTAGGCGCGCGCCCAGGCGCAGTCTGCCTTCGACGCCGAACACGTCGGTTACCTCCGAAATCTGAAGGTTGTAACGCCCCAGGGCTCCTTGAATCCGATTCTTCAAACGCGTCCGCTGCTGGACCAAGAACATGCGCAGACGGAGCAACTCCCGCTGATCTCGCAGCCCCGCCGGCGGAATCCATACCTCCGGCAACGTTCCATTACGCAGCAGAACGCCTAAGCCGTTGGCATCCACTTTGTCGGTCTTCTTCCCGGTCTTGCCCATTCGCTTCTTGGCTTCCAGCGGGTGCGCCAAGCGCGGATGGTGCCCGGCTGCTTCCATTTCATCCACGATCCAGTAATAGTGTCCGCTGGCCTCCAGAGCGATCTGCGAACCTGGCGGCAATTGCTCCAGATAGCGCCGATACGGTCCTCGATCATGTCCTACTTGTACTTTCTGCGAAGCCTCGCCGCGTTCGTTCACCGCCACGAACACTGAGTACTTCTTGTGCGCATCACATCCGATAAACTGCTCCATATTCGCTGCAGCAGCTCCTTTCTTGGTTGGGGTGTTGCCAGTGTATGGCAGCACCTCGGCTGCAGCGCTCTCATAGCATCAATGAGGTGATTACCGACTCTGGCCCCGCGTCGGCGACGATAACGGCTCCCGAACCGCAGTCGAGTCGCGGTCGATCGGCTAGCGTCTGCGAGCAGTACCGGGAGCTGATCCAACTCGGGCTCTCGCGTGGCCGCAATGCCAAGGCGATCTGGCAGGACTTGGTCGACAGTCACGGTTTCACTGTCGGTTACCAAAGCGTCCAGCGGTTTGTAGGCAAGCTGCGCAGAGCGGCGGAACCGGAAGCGCGGGCGGTGATTCAGACCGCGCCGGGCGAAGAAGCACAGGTCGATTACGGCTCCGGCCCGATGGTGCGCGACCCGCAAACTGGCAAGTACCGCCGTACGCGGCTGTTTGTGCTGACGCTTGGATACAGCCGCAAGTGTGTTCGCCTCCTGGGGTTTCGTTCTACCGTGCGCGTCTGGGCCGAACTGCACGAGAAAGCATTCCGCCGGCTGGGCGGGGCCACTCGCGTCGTGGTGCTCGACAACCTGCGCGAAGGCGTACTCGCGCCCGATATCTACGATCCCGCGCTCAATCCTCTATATAAGGATGTTCTGCAGCACTACGGTGTCGTCGCTCTGCCTTGCCGCGTAAGAGATCCAGACCGCAAGGGCAAAGTGGAATCGAGCGTCGGCCACGCGAAGAAGACA
>JAFAUR010000952.1 GCA_019243205.1 Acidobacteriaceae bacterium
GCCCAGCAATGCGGCATCGTGAAACGCCGCGTTGAACGCATTGAGAGCTTGCGAAGTCCATGCGCTTTCGGGCGATCCCCAACTGATCGAAATCACGGAAGGCTTTCTCACTTTATCGTGAATGGCTGCGTTGATGGCGTCGAGGAATCCCTGGTCCGTATTGGGTGCGAAGTAGACTGCGATCTTCGCTCGCGGAGCAACTCCTCCGGCCACCTGGATATCGAGCACCACTTCCCCATCCGGACCGTTTGCATCGCCGGTCGGACGGTTGTGCGCGCCATCTACTGAAACTGCGGTTGTTGTGACCGGTGCGATACCAAGATTGCTCCAGTATTTTGTGAGATCGGAGTTTCTGAAGCCGCCGCCGAGTTCAATGAGCGCAATGGTCTGGTTCTTCCCCGTGTTGGTCGGAAAATTGTAGGCTTGCGCTACTTGTCGCGGCGTATAGGACATCGGTTGTGCCGCGGCCCGAGGTTTATGATACGTCCTGGCCGCGGGCCGTTCATCGAAGCCGAGCACTGCGACGACTCGCTCGGCGAGAGTTTTTGGAACCAGCAAGTCACCTTGCCTGCTGCGCAGCACGCGCCCATTCAGGGATCGCAACTCCACATCAGCGCCGAACGCGGCCGCGATGGCAGAGAATGGCCCTGCGAGAGTGACGCAGCGCGAAGCTCGGTCTGCTTTGACCACGGAAAAGCCGTTCTCCGATGCAAACTGCTCAACGGCATCGATATCAGCCTGCTCGGCGCCGTGGCGCTCGCTCAACGCGTCATGCGAGAGCCGCGCGTTGCAGGATGGCTCTCCCGGCTCGGTTTTGCGCTTCAGTACGACGGTAATTTGAATTGGTGAATCAGGATCGGGCTTGCCCGCCGGCACAGAGTTTGGCAAGTGCTCGCGGCGGCTGCCCCGTAGGATAGTATGAGAAGACATTAAGATCTTGCCCCCGGCCAAGATGCTACGGAGAAGATCTCGTGAATTGCGGGCAGCGATGTTTGTTCAGATCGCTAACTGACTGAGTCCATTCGCAAAGACGCCTCTTTGAATAGAACTTCAATCTTTGTGAACCGGTTTTTCCGACAGCCTCTCAAACAGATTTTTCAAAGTGGCTTATTTGGAGTTATAGCGATGGCTTTTCATTTACGGGCGAGGCGCGCCTATCCGCTTCTGGCTGTCACCTTGGCTTTGCTCTGTCTGATACCAACGAGAGCTTCCTCGCAGGCGCTTGGTGGTCTGCTCTCGGGCGGGCAGAAGACGACGCAGGCGGTTCCGGAAGATCCGCTGAAGCGTACTTCGCCGCGCAGCGCTATGTACGCATTCTTGCAGGCTGCGCGGTCCGACAACTTCGAACTTGCGGCGCAGTACCTGGACCTTCACAGGATTCCGGCAAGCCAGCGGGCGACGCAAGGTCCGCGACTCGCGCGCGAACTCGCAGACCTGCTGAACAACAATACACAGTTTGAAGTCTTGAAGCTTAGTAACGACCCGTCAGGGAACCAGACTGATGGGCTCCCACCGGTTGTGGATAAGCTCGCGTCTTTCGATCTAGACGGCAACACCGTTTCGCTCCAGATACAGCGCGTTGCGAGCGAGGGCATGAACATCTGGCTAGTGACGGCGGAGAGCGTAGGACTGATCCCGCAACTTGTGAACTCGCCCAGCAAGTTGCCGTTGGAGAAGAAATTGCCGGCCCCGCTGGTCCAGTTCAAGCTAATCGGGACACCGCTTTACGTATGGCTTGCGCTACTGCTTGCCGCGCTGATTCTTTCGGCTGTTTCGCGGCTGCTCATGAAACTTGTGCTGACTGGGCTTAGGCCGATGGTCCACCGTTTCTCGAACCTTTTTCATGAGCATCGGCTGGAAGCCATTGCAGAACCGATACGGCTTCTGATCACGATCCTCATGTTCCGCGCGTGCATGGAGTTCGTGCCGACTTCCGCCCTTTTCCGCGATCTTCTCTTGAAGCTGATGACGTTGTTATTCGCTTTCGCAGTTGCCTCGCTGCTGATGCGGATTGCCGATGCCATCTCTGACAGGATCATCTCGCGCTTGAGTACATCCGAACGGGTCTTGTCCTCCTCGGCAATCCCGTTGCTTGTCCGGTTTGTCAAGATCTGTTTCTTCTGTTTTGCTGCGCTGTTTGTTCTGAGCGAATGGGGGTACAACACCAACACCATTCTTGCGGGCGTCGGAGTAGGCGGTTTAGCGGTTGCACTAGCGGCGCAGAAGACGATAGAGAACCTTTTTGGCGGGATCTCGGTAATCAGCGACAGGCCTGTGCTGGTCGGCGATTTCTGCCAGTTTGGAGGACAAGTCGGAACCGTTGAAGATATCGGTCTCCGTTCCACACGTATCCGGACCCTGGATCGCACGCTGGTAACGATCCCGAATTCCGTGTTCTCGAACATGACACTCGAGAACTTCTCGAGACGCGATCGGATTTGGTTCCACCCTACACTATCGCTGCGGCGTGATACCAACCCGGATCAGATTCGCGCCCTGATGGAAGCGCTGAAAAAGATCCTGGCAGATCATCCGAAGGTAAGCATTGGCGCGGTTCCTCTTCGTTTTACAAAGATCAATAACGATTCCTACAGCCTGGATATATTCGCATATGTCGAAACGCCAAACTTCGACGAATATCTTGTGATCCAATCGGAACTACTTTTAAAGATACTGGAAACCGCAAACTCAATTGGCGTAGGATTCGCAGTTCCGTTCCAGGAGGCTTTTACTTTTTCAAAAGATCCCTGGTTACCGGAAAGTGGGCCGGCGGCCTTAGGCCAGCAGAAGGAACCGAATCAGCTGTCAGAGTACGCGGGCGCTCAGGAACTGCGCAGATAAAAACCGTCCGAAACATTTCAACACGCGAGCAATGATCTCGCCAGAGGTACTGGCAGTACTTTAAAAATATTAGCTATATTCTTCGGGTCGCAGTAATATCTAACCCAGTACGTTAGTTATTACACATTTTCACTCCGGAGGAGTATGCAATTGCCGCGTATCGCACTCACTTTTCTCCTTTTGCCGCTTGCATTCGCAAATGGTCAGGATGTCAATGAACAAGCTCTAACAGAAATTGGAACCGCTTCGATTCCGACTGCAGGTCAATTCAGCTCAGGCCAGTCGCCGATTACGGGGCAGGGTTCCGCCTGGACGAATGTGCCGGCCATTGTGATGCCAAAACCTGATCTGATTTCCGGCCGGAAAGAAGGCGCGGAACGCTCCGCCGGATTCGCGCGTAGCGTGGAAGACATGCTCGCGCCCGCCGCGTCGCCGGCCCTAGCAAACCCGAATCCGACGCCGAAAACCGTAGTCGGAACACGTCCCAACTTTTCCGGGTTTGCGGGTATGACTGCGCTGACCAACCATAACTTGAATGGGTTTGATCTCGAGCCACCCGATCAAGGCTTGGCCGTTGGCGGCGGATTTGTTTTTGAGGCCATCAATCTTGTTTTTGGCATCTTTGATAAGTCCGGAAATTTTTTCGCCGGCCCTGTTACAGCCAACGCTTTCTTTGGGCTCCCTCCTACGATCAACCCTTCCAATGGTCTCCACGGTCCCTATCTCAGCGATCCCAAAGTCTACTACGACCAGGCGATCCAACGCTGGTTTGTAACCATCCTGGAACTGGATGTAAATCCGATCAGCGGAGCATTTTCCGGGCGAAGTCACGTCTACATCGCGGTAAGCACCAATAACTTTCCCCTTAATTTCCGAGTATTTTCAATCGACACCACAGATGACGGCACATTGGGTACGCCTGCCCACCCCGATTGCCCGTGCCTGCCGGATCAGCCTCTGATCGGAGCGGACAAGAACGGGTTCTACATCAGTACGAATGAGTTCCCGATTTTCAATAACGCCTTTAATGGAGCTCAGATTTACGCTCTCTCAAAGAACGTTCTGGCGCTTGGCGCTTTACCGACCGTCGTGCATTTTAGTGCGTTGCCTCTGGCCGAGAATATCGCCTATTCTGTGCAGCCCGCTATGTCACTTGAATTCAGTAGTGAGCCGGCGAAGGGGGTCGAGTACTTCCTGAGTGCTCTCGATTTCCTGGGCACGCTCGACGACCGCATTGCGGTTTGGGCAATCACGAATACCGCTTCCCTGACGGATCTTCATCCGAATTTAAAGCTTTCGAAGCAGGTGATCACGAGCGAGGTGTATGGGCAACCGCCTCCAGCGGTGCAGAACCCTGGTCCTTTTCCATACGGGATGTCTTTGGGCAAAAAGCTTCCCTTGATTGATACAAACGACGATCGGATGAACCAGGTAGTTTTTGAGAACGGATATTTGTGGTCCGGAGTAAATACAGTGGTCGGCTCCGACGCAAACGCAAGATGTGGCATTGCCTATTTCGTAGTAAGCCCGTCCGTCGATTCTTCGGGGGCTGTAAGTGCCACTGTTGCGAGCCAAGACTATGTCGCAGCTCCGGGACTTGACAGCGTCATCTTCCCTTCCATCGGAGTTACGCCCGGCGGCAAAGCTGCGATGACATTCACGTTGGTAGGACCTACTCCTTCCGGCATCTTCTTCACCGGGTTCTACCCCAGCATGGCATTCGCGCGTGTGAATACCAGCAGTGGCGCCGGGAATATTCAGCTTGGCGCTGCAGGTCTTAATCCGGATGACGGCTTCAGCGGTTATCCTGCAAATGGTCCGGGCCCCGGAGTCGGGCGGTGGGGAGACTACACCGCAGCAGTTGCGGATACGGACGGATCAATCTGGATGGCAGCCGAATGGATTCCCGATACACCACGGCCGCGGGTTGTCAATTGGGGAACATTCATCGGCAGCATTCAATAATCGGTTCCGATTTCGTACTCATGATCCGCGGCTCCGTCGAGGCGTAGCCGCGGATTTTGATTTACCGGAATCGGGAGCTGTTCCAAGTCGCTTCTTTTTAGAGGTTGACTTGTTGTTTTGCTCGACTCTGAGCCTCCAGGCAACGTGAAGCGCACCCGTCAAAACATCTTCGTTAGCCTTATCCAAACGGATGTGCGTCATTCCCATCCGTCCCCAGCCCCCTGCAACCGGCAGAAACACGTCCGGTAGCTCCTCGACAAAGGCTTGCTGCTGCTCAGGCGTGAGTTTCACGTTCCCGTACCCCTGGTCTTGAGATGCAAGCGTAGCGAAGATTCTCCCGCCAACTCGAAAATCCGCGCTTCCCATGTGGGAACCCTCTTGCGCTCCTTCGAAGCTCAGAGCGATACGACGGAAATCAGCTGCGTTCATGGCATCACCAGACAAATGGGATGAGTGCTTTCACATTCTGCTTGTAAGTTGTGTATTGCGCTTGAAACTGTTGCTGCATGAACGTTTCCTCCTGCAGAGATTTCATGCGCAAAGCGAGGGCTGCGAGAATGACACCGAGAAACGCTCCGACAGTGCCAACGGCCGTCGCTGTTCCGAGTAGTGCGAGGAGAACACCTGAGTAAATGGGGTGCCGCACGATCCGATAAGGCCCTGAACGCACCAATTCATGGTCCTGCTTGACCGTAACCCAGCCACTCCAATTCCTGCCGAGTACGAAGCGCGCCCAGCAGGCAATCGCGATGCCCGCAACCGTGAGCACGAGCCCCACATTCGCGCTGAGTGGTGTGCGCGCGATGATCTGACGCCCGGTGAGGGTTCCCAGAGGACCCTTCCCCGAGATCAAGAGTCCAGCCACTAACCCCAAAGAAACATACCTGAATTGACTTCGGAGGGACTCGCGTCGAACAGTCTTCTTGGACGCGAGACTGGCGCCGATCCAGATGACCAGCATTACGGCCCAGGCCCAGCCAATCATACGGTATGAATCAGGCATGTTTGCTCTCCAGGAAGGGTGTACGAACGCGTGAGGCGACGAGTTCCGCGGTATGCGGAAACTCCGAGACTCCAGCTCCTATTTCTCTTCGGCTCTAACCTCGAGCGCACTGTTGTTGCCATCAGCCCTGAGCGCCTCAAGCACAGCTCCAGCGGCAGGTCCGAATTGCGGCGGGAGGGGAGTGCAGCCGGTCCGAGCAAGGACCTGATTTGCGAATTCCGCGCGCAAGAGAGGGCTTTTGAAGAGTCCTCCGATATAGGAGACCGTGGCATCCTCGCCGGGGACGAATAGCATGCGAAAGACCGCCTCCGCCAACCGTGCGAGTTCCGTCGCGGCTTCCGCCAGAATGCATCTCGCAACGGCGTCTCCCTGTTCAGCGGCTTCCGGGACAAGCCGGGAAAGCGCGGCGATTTCCGCTCTACGCACTTCAGCATAGAAGTGATGCAACAGATCGTTCGCTGTTGACAAGCCGGTTGCATCCAGTAAGCGTCGACGCAAGGTCGTATCGGGCCCCCAACCTTCCTCGAATCGCAACGCCGCCCGCAGTGCGCGCCGGGTGAGGTCGAACCCTCCCCCTTCATCACCAAAAACATAACCCCATCCGCCTGCTCTTGCGGTCTCGCCGGCCGCATTGCGGCCGTACGAAATGGAGCCTGTACCTGCAATGACGATCAGTCCCGGGTGGTCTGCAGTTGCGCCTGTAAGTGCGATCTCCGCGTCATGCGTAATCTTGTACCGCTCGCTTCGAATCAGTTCGCGCGTAAGGGCGTCTTTATCCTCAGCTCCGCCGCTGAAGCCCAGGCAAGCGGAAGCGAAATGGATCGTCTTGCCATTCAGGTGTGCCTCCCGGCAGGCTTCTGAAACACAAGCACCAATGACCCGCTGAAACTTGGCTTTGGCCTCTGGACCACTTACGTGATTGCAGGGGCCTCCCCTTCCTCGCCCTATGACGTGACCGGTATCATTTGCGATGAGAACCGTGGTGCTCGATTGACCGCCGTCCATACCCAGGTAAAAACGGTCCATCTAGCGCTCTATCAGGCGAGGGTCTTATCTTTGGCATAACAAAGCGGGTCCAGGGGGCAAGATGCACAGCGCGGCTTTCTCGCGGCACAGATCTGCCGTCCGAAGTGAATCAACTGATGCGCAAAGAGAATCCATTTGTCTTGCGGAATCACTTTCATCAGATCCGTTTCGATTTTTGCCGGGTCCGTGTTCTTGGTCAGATCCAGCCGTTGTGAAATCCGAGTGACATGGGTGTCGACCACAATTCCAGAGGGAATGCCGAATGCGGTGCCGAGTACGACGTTGGCGGTCTTCCGCGCCGCTCCCGGCACGGTGAGCAACTGATCCATGGTTTGGGGAACCTTGCCGTGGTAATCGGTAAGGATCCTTTTCGCCGCTCCGATTAGCGACCTCGCTTTGTTGTTGAAGAAGCCCGTCGAACGAATATCGTTGGCCAATTCGTCCTGAGACGCGTTGGCAAAGTCCTCTACCGTCGGATATTTGCGGAACAGATCCGGAGTTACTTTGTTCACGCGCTCGTCCGTGCACTGCGCCGAAAGGATGGTCGCGACGAGCAGCTGCCAGGCGTTTTCGTGGTTCAAAGCGCAGGTTGCCGCTGGAAATAGCTTGTCGAGTTCTGCCAGGATTCGGCCGACGCGAGCTTTCCGCTCCACCGCATTTTTCGGTTTCGGCACTTTCTTGGGCGGAGTTACGGGATGCACAAGCGTGGGTTCGGCTACCTGCGATTGATCCATGGGAAGTTTCAAGATATCGCACGATTCCCGACGGGTGGCGCAACGCGGCTATGCTGTTAAGGACATGCTCGTGCTCGCATCGCTCATCCGAGCCATTAATCTGGGTGGCCGTAACAGGATCAGGATGCAGGAACTGCGGGAAATCCATGAGCAGCTTTCGTGCGCTGACGTGCAGACATATCTCCAGAGCGGGAATGTCGTATTTCGTGCCGCGAATCCGAAGCTGGAGGAACTGGCCTCGCAGATCGAAGGCGCCATTCACGACCGCCTTAGTTTCCGGCCCGCCGTTATCCTGCGAACCGCGGCGGATTTGCGGCGCGTAGTGGAGCGGAATCCATTTGCTGACGAGCCCGGCATCAGCCCTAACCGGCTTCTCGTGTATTTCCTCGCTGGAGAAGTGCGAGGGCAGATACTTGCGCAAGCGGGTAAATCGTTTAGAGGACCGGAAGTGATTCGACCCGGGAAGCGCGAGCTCTATATTTATTTTCCGGACGGAATGGGACGGTCAAAGCTTTCGTTAGGGGCGATCGAGAAGCTGCTCGGAACCTCGGGCACGGGCAGGAATTGGAACACGGTAGTGAAATTGCTGGAGGCGGCCGAGAAGCTGGAGCGCTCGCATTATGCCGCTGAGCGTGAAATCGCGCAGAAGAAGCGCTAAATCGCGCCGTTTTCGAGGAAGTTCCGCAGACGGTGACTGCGACTTGGGTGGCGTAATTTGCGCAGGGCCTTGGCCTCAATCTGCCTGATGCGCTCGCGGGTCACGGCGAAGTTTTGGCCGACTTCCTCGAGAGTATGCTCGCTGCCGTCCTGTAGGCCAAAACGCATTTTGACGATTTTCTCTTCGCGCGGGCTCAGCGTCTTCAGAACTTCCGCCGTCTGCTCGCGTAAATTCAGGTTGATCACAGCCTCGGACGGCGAAACCATCCTGCTGTCTACGAGAAAGTCGCCGAGATTCGATTCCTCTTCCTCCCCAACCGGAGTTTGCAACGAAATTGGCTCCTGCGCGATGCGCAACACGCGGCGGACCTTGCTTGCCGAAAGGTCCATGCGTACCGCAAGTTCTTCCGTGGTTGGTTCGCGTCCGAGTTCCTGTTGCATCACGCGCTGCAGCCGAACCAGCTTATTGATCGTTTCGATCATGTGAACAGGGATGCGGATGGTTCGCGCCTGGTCTGCAATCGCGCGCGTCACAGCCTGTCTTACCCACCACGTCGCGTAGGTTGAAAATTTGTAGCCCCGCTTGTAATCGAACTTATCCACCGCCCGCATCAGGCCGATATTGCCTTCCTGAATGAGGTCCAGGAACTGCATACCGCGGTTTGTATACCGTTTCGCGACCGAGACCACGAGGCGGAGATTTGCCTCGATGAGCCTCTTCTTGGCTGATTCCGTTTCCTCTTCGCCGCGCTCTACGATCTGTAGCGTACGGCGCAAATCCGTAGCCGTTGTGCCGCATCGCTCTTCCAGGCTCTCCAACTGGGCGGAGAGCGCGCGCAACTCCCTCCGGGTGACCGTCACCGCGCCAGGATCCGCGCCCGGCTGTTCCAGTTTTCGCTGCAGCCGTGCGATGTCCTGCTCCAACGGCCTTACCTGCTCCACGATCTTTCGAAGCGCGTTGCTGAGAGATCGCTGGAACCTCGGAGTGAAGTGTAGGCCCCGAATCTGCTGGGAGATGCCGATAACGCTTCGCGCATATTCGAATCGCAGTTTGCGGTAATTCTTGGGCTTGATGTTGCGGGAGATGCTGAGCAGCTTTTGCAGGAGCAGCTGCGCCTTCCTGTAGGATTTTTCAATCTCCGCAACGGAGGTCACAAACTGCTCGCGAAGCGAATGTTCTAGCGCGTCTTCTTCAGCAATCGTATGGGAGTCAGGCGGCTGAAGCACATCGAGAATCGAGATCGCGTCACGTTCGACATTGTGCTTGGTATCGAAGAGTAGCTGAATCACGAGGCGGGAGCGGGAGAGGGCTTTCAAGACCGCTTTTTGCCCGCGCTCAATCCGTTTCGCGAGTTCAATCTCGCCTTCGCGCGTAAGCAGCGGGACCATGCCCATTTCGCGCAGATACACCCGAACAGAGTCGTTGCTTTTGTCAAGCGCTCCGGCAGCAAGATCGAGTTCACTGAGGTCATCGACCTCTCCTTCTTTCTTCTCGAAGTCCTTGCTGTCTTCGAGCAGTTCGACCGGGCCGCTTTCCAGGTCTACAAAGAGATCGTTGAGGTCCGTTCCGCTGGCCAGATCCTCGCGCACTACGCCGCTTACTTCATCGTAGAGAGCGAAGCCTTTGTCATTGCCTTCTTGCATCAACTGCCTTTTGTCAGATCAAGCGCGGACGAGGATTATTGAACCTGTTTATTGAATTAAACGATTACTGGCAATACCCCTGTATTCTCGACTCCTCATGGTACAACACGTTTCACGGCTCCGGGAGCGAGCGTTTTAGCTTGTCCAGCTCCATCGTCAACTTCATAGCCTCGGCAAAATCGCCGGCCTGTTCCAGATGACGGATCTGCTGCTTCAAATCATCCCTGCGACTCTCAATTAATTTCGTTTCCAAAACTCTCAAACAATTAAGAGTGTGAGTAAGGGCGTTTTCTTCGCCGACATCTAACTCTGCAAAGCTCAATTCGGTGAGAATTCTTCGCATGCGAGCGTCCAAACGCTCCGAAATCGCGGACATGGAAAAGGAAACGTCTTCAGGCGTGGTCAGGAAGGCTTCAAAGACAGCGCGCAGCTCGAGCAGGCGAAGAGCATCAGTGTGGCGAAGATATTGCCGGATCGCAGTTCGTGACTCTTCGCTCAGAAGTAAGCACGCGAGAAGAATCTTTTCATTGGATGGAACCGACGAACTGATTGTTTGAGGTTTCACTGTGGCGGCAGTTCTTTTAGCCGGTCGCAAGCTGTCCCGGACAACGTCGCGGTCCATGTTGAGGTATTCGGCCAACTCGCTCAAAATCGCGCCGCGCTCCACTTTGTCGGTGACCAATTGCAAAACAGGAGCCATGGCCTTGAGTGCGTCGGCTCGTCCCTCGGCACTATGGAGGTCGAAGCGTTGGCGCATGCGATCCGCGAGCCAATGAAAGTAGGAGCCCGCCTGGTTCAGTAATTTGCGGTATGCCTCCGCGCCATTCTCTCGAATGTATTCGTCGGGGTCGCGTCCGCCGGGGATCTCCAGAACCCTGACCCTGAGCCCCTCGGCGAGGAGAGCGCCAATGTACTTCTCGGTTGACTTCATGCCCGCGGAGTCGCCGTCGAAGTTCAACACGATCTGGCCCGCGCCTGCGTGCTGCTGTGAGACTTGCCGCTTGATCGAGCGCACCTGCTCATTGCTAAGGGCCGTACCGCTACTCGCGACCACTTCCCGGATGCCGGCTGAATAGACCCCGATCACGTCCATATAACCCTCGACCAGAATCATGCGGTCGTTCTTTCGGGCATCGATTTTCGCGCGATGCAGATTGTAAAGAACCGAAGACTTCTTGTAGAGCTTCGTTTCCGGCGAGTTCAGGTACTTGGGCTCATCGCCCTGCCGGAGCGCCCTGCCGCCGAAACCGATTACCTGGCCGCCTTCGTTGTGAATCGGAAACATCAGCCGCCCGCGGAAACGGTCAAAGTAACCGCCGCCCTCCTGCCGTTTTACAACCAGGCCGGATTCTTCCAGCAACGATCCGCCGAACCGCTGCAACTTTCCGGCGAGCTGTTGTCCTGAACCATCCGAAAAGCCGAGCCTGAATTCGTCTGACACGGCGACCGTAATGCCCCGCGATTCCAGATATTCACGCGCCTTTGATCCTCCGGGGTTGCGAAGATTTTGCTGGAATAGTTCCGCGGCAATCTCGTGCATTTCGAACAAAGCTGCGCGCCGCTGCGCTTCCGGATCATCGACGCGGTGACGTTCCGGCATAGGAATTCCGTACCGGTCGGCCAGAAATTTCAGAGTTTCAGGGAACGTCAGGTTCTCGCGTTCCATGATGAACTGAAAGACATCGCCGCTCACGTCGCAGGCGAAACACTTGTATATTTGCAGCCCGCTGTGCACGTTGAACGAGGGTGTCTTGTCCGCATGGAACGGGCACAGCCCGACGTAACGTGGTCCAGCGCCCTGTCGCTTCAAACGTACATACTGGCCGACGACATCAACGATGTCGAGCTGGCTTTTCAGCTGTTCAGAAAACATAAAGACAAACGGGGCGAAGCAGGGAGAGTACTCTCAGATTACCAACGGAACTCAATTGCCGGAGTTGCCGTTGCCATAATGACCGCATGCTATGGGCCTGAACGAATACGAACAGAAACGCCACTTCGATAAGACTCCTGAGCCGAAGCCTGCGGAGCCGAAACACAAGGGTACAGGCCGTGGTGGATTCTTCTGTGTTCAGCGGCATGACGCCACTCGCCTGCATTACGATTTCCGGCTGGAAGTGAACGGAGTGCTCGTCAGTTGGGCTGTTCCCAAAGGGCCCAGTCTTGATCCCACACGCAAGGCTCTCGCCATGAAAGTGGAGGATCATCCTCTCGATTACGGAACGTTCGAGGGCAACATCCCCGCCGGGAATTACGGAGCGGGCAGCGTCATGCTCTGGGACAAAGGTACATACGAGGTGCTCGGCGAGCCCTCGGCACAGGAACAGCTCGACCGCGGCGATTTCAAGTTCGAACTGCACGGAGTCAAGCTGAAGGGCTCCTTTGCCATCGTTCATATGAAGCATGCAGGCAAAGGAAACGAATGGCTGCTGATCAAGAAAAAGGATGAATACGTTGTTCCAGGCTATGACATCGACCAGTTTGCCTGGAGCGTCGCGACACATCGCACGCAGGAAGAGATTGCCGCAAACGAAAGCTCGATCGAAGCGGCTGACCTGCCCGGAGCCCGCAAAGCGGCGCTACCGTCCGTCCCGGAGCCTATGCTCGCCACAGCAGTGACTCGCCCGCCGGCAGGAACTCAATGGCTCTATGAAATCAAGTGGGACGGCATTCGTGCGCTCTGCCGTATCAAGGACGGGAAGCTCGAAATCCATTCACGCCGCGGCAACCGCTGCGATCAGCAGTATCCCGAACTTGCGTCGTTGCCCGAACACGTTTCCGCTGATAGTGCTTTACTGGACGGTGAGATCTGCGTTCTGGATGAAGATGGGCGGAGCCGCTTCGAGCTGATTCAGCCGCGCATTGCCGCCAATGTCAACTCTGTTCCACGGCTGGTCGAGACCACTCCGGTTACTCTGTTCCTCTTTGACGTTCTGTACGCGGATGGCCACGATGTCCGCGGCGTGCCACTTGAAGACCGCAAGCGACTGTTGAACGCTCTCGTCACGCCGGATGATCACATCCGCGTGTCAGAAACATTCGATACCGATGGTGAGCAGATGTTTGCAGCGGCGCGTCAAATGGGACTCGAAGGCGTCCTCGCCAAAGATCGTAGAAGTAAGTATGAATCGGGACGATCTTCGCTCTGGCAGAAATTGAAAGTCCTGAACGAACAGGAGTTCGTCATCGCCGGTTTCACCAAAGGCGAGCGAGAATACTTCGGCTCACTTGTGCTTGGCATCTATGAGGACGGCAATCTTCGGCACTGCGGTCAGGTCGGCACGGGATTTGATGGCAAGAAGATGAAAGCTATCTACCAGCGCTTGGAGCCGCTCATTACAAAATCCAGCCCGTTCAAAGTGAAACCGAATATCAGGACTGGCCTGAAAAATGTGACTTGGGTGAAGCCGGAAGTCGTGTGCCAGGTCCGTTTCCTCGAGTGGACGGCGGAGGGAATTCTGCGGGCTCCTGTCTTCGTGGGTCTTCGTGAAGACAAGCGCGCCGCGGATGTTGTACGGGAATCGGTGAACGAGCCGGTTTCGGATGTAGGGCCTGTCGAGCCCGCGCCTGAGGCACAAAACGAAGGCGGGCCCGAAACTCTGAATTTGAGCGGCAAAGAAGCCCTGGTCGAAGTCGATGGGCACTCGCTGAAATTCACCAACTTGCAGAAAGTGTTTTTCCCGAAAGACGGCTGGACCAAGGGCGACTTACTCAATTTTTACGACGCCGTTTCGCCTTATCTGCTGCCTCATCTGGCTGGTCGTCCGCTTTCCATGAAACGGTACCCGAACGGCATTGCGTCCGAGTACTTCTTTCAGAAGAATGCGAGCAGTCATTTTCCCGACTGGCTGCATTGCGAGCCGATCGAAGAGGGGCACCCGCGCAAGATCAATCACTATCCGGTCGCAAATGACCGTGCCAGTCTGCTGTATCTGGTCAATCTCGGTTGTATTGACCAGAATCCGTGGATGAGCCGTGTCGGTTCGCTCGCGAATCCGGACTGGATGCTGCTCGACATCGACCCGGTCGAAACCGGCTACGACCAGATTGTCGAGGCGGCTCTGCTCATTCGTACTCTGCTCAACGAACTCGGGCTGAAAGGATATCCCAAAACGACGGGCGGCGACGGCATGCACATCTATGTCCCACTCGATCCCGTATATACGTACGATCAGGTTCGCGGTCTCGCGGAACTCCTCGCCCAAATGGCGGTCGATCGTGACCCTAATTTATTCACGACGCCGCGCAGCGTCGAGAAGCGTAAGAAGGGCCGGGTCTATTTCGACTACCTCCAGATAGGCACGGGCAAAACGATCTCGGCGCCATACGTGGTTCGCGCCTACGACGGAGCGCCCGTCGCCACGCCTCTCGAATGGAAAGAAGTGAAACCCGGGCTTCGCCCCACCGATTTCCGGATCGACAATACCGTCGAGCGATTCCGGCGTTCAGGTGATTTGTTCGCGCCCGTGCTGGCGGGCGGACAGCGCATCGAGGACGCACTTGCGCGCATTCAAGACGCCGATGAGGAGCCGAAACCAGCTAAGAAACGGGCGCCGAGGAAACGCTAGCCGTCAGGCAGCACCATCCTTCCCGGGTCGAGACGTCAGCGTTTCCAATTTCGTCTTGCAAAACGGGCATCTCCGCTGCCGGGAAGCCTGTCAGGATTAACTGGCCGCCGGACTTCGTGATCCGGCGCAGGTCGTCGAGAATCGCAAGCAGAACTGTGCCGCTGATATTTGCGACCGTGATGTCGAATAAAGCGCTCTCTAGGCAATCGGCCGAGCCGTTCACGAGAGCGGCGGAAAGGCCGTTCAGTGAAAAATTCTGCCGTGCGGCGACGAGCGCCTCGAAGTCTGCATCAACGGCGGTGGCGGAAGCGGCTCCGAGCCGTAGTGCTGTGATGGCCAGCAATCCGGAACCTGTGCCGATATCGGCGACACGCATGCCTGCTCTGACAGTTTGTTCCAGAGCTTCAATTGCGAGCTGAGTGCACGGATGCTCACCTGTACCGCACGCGAGTCCCGGATTGTGGATGATTCGTACTCGCGAAGGCGGGGTTGGGTCAGTCGACCAGTACGGAGCGAGAAAGATACGGCGCCCGACCTCGCGCGGAGGCCAAGCTTCCTTCGTCTTGCGAACCCAATCCGTGGCTTCCGCGTGCCATTCCGGGGAATAACAGGCGAACTCAGTTAACAGCTGCTCGCGCCTCTCGTTCGTTGCAAATCCGGCGATGAGAATCACGGCGTCACTGTTTTCGAACTCGCCGATCGCAAGCGTTCCGGCTTCCCACAAATCGGCGGAAACGATTTCCGAAATTTCACGCGAGCACGTTACGCGCAGCGAATACATCTACACCGGCGACGCTACAAAGGCCTGCGCAGAAGTAGGGGCTTCGCTGCCGATATTTTCGATGTTCCAGCGGCGCATCCAAAGGTGCAGAGTTAACAAGCCCCAGATGTGATACCCGAGGTTCTCCTCGCGAGACATGTGCCGCTTCAGGAACTCGCTGACTTCTTGCGGGCCGAACAGACCTGCTTGCCGCACGCGTTCAGGGCTCAGAGCGTCGTCGACCAGCGGCCGGAGAGGTCCGCGGAGCCAGTCGTGCGCCGGAATATCAAGCCCCTCTTTCCGCCGTTTCAGAATCGGCGCCGGCAATTTGCTTCGGACCAACTCACGGAGCAGAAACTTAGTCTGCTTACCGTTGACCTTCAACCGCTCG
>JAFAUR010000262.1 GCA_019243205.1 Acidobacteriaceae bacterium
AGCGCATAACCTTCATTCCACGGGCCACCGCCCAGGCGCTTTGGATTTATTTCGATGCTCAACAGAAGACCTTTTACAAATTTTAAGCCGTGCCCTCTGTTTACTCGAAAACTGCGAAGTAGGGATATGGTGGTTCTGCACGTTGCGAGAAGGACCCTTTGTGAAAGACGGAGCTAAGATCGCGTGAACGGATTCTTGGAAGGAAGCGGTATTTCCACCTCGGCATAGCTGCCCGGAGTGGCCGCGTTCACAGGCCAAAAGAACGCGGTCAAGATGGGGCTGATCCACAAGCGCCCCTGCAATGCGGCTCCTGGTGCCATGATCAAAGAGGATGCGCATTCGCCAGCGGGGTTGCGTCAACGACAACGGGAGGCGTTTGCAGGCTCCGGGCGGCGAATTCGAGAACGGCGCTGATCTGTTCACGCGACACGCGGTAATTTTCCATGATTTCCTCGATTGATGAACCAGCTTCAAGATTTTCAAAAATCGTGACGACCGGCAACCGAGTGTCCTTGAAAACCCACGCGCCGCTTACTTTGCCGGGGATGCTCTCCACGGCGGGACATTGGGACCAATCGAGAGTTGCCACGTTGATATCCTCCTTTTCATCGTAGCTTTTGAGCGTGGTTCGGACGACGGCGTCACGTACGGAATCGCAATCATAGGCAGCGCGCAATTCTCAAAACTTACCCTATGTGAAACAACGGGGTCAACGCTCAGAATGACAATGACCTACTCAGAAAGGCCCCAAAGGCGGAGCGCCGAAATGCAGCCGGGCTACGTTGATCGAGGTGTGGTCGATCTGCATGGTGATGTGGGTCCGGAGCACCGCCATGTTCCGGAAGTAACGTCCCAACGCGGAAGACTTGCCTGCGGAAGCGCTGCCGCCCGTGCGGAACATCAGTTCCACCGCTTCCCAGGCCAGGCGTGCGCATTGCTGCTCGATCATCAGCATTCTTCGCTGTGTTTCTTCCGGCAGGGGCGCTCCCTGCTCTTGGGCGCGGCGGGCGCGCTCCATGTAGTCGGCCCCCATGCCAAGCAAGGCGGATTCGGCAGTGTCGATCAGGCTTTGCGCTTCGCCGAAGTGCTGCTGAAATTCCGGAAGCTCACCCATCGTGTCGAAAGGCGGGAAGGAGCGTCGCTTGTTTCGAAGCGAGACTTCGTAGAGATCGAGCGCACCGCGCGCCGCGCCGACGGCCACCGAGGCAAGCTCCGAGATGAGCACCGGAAGCACGCCGCCATGGAACAGAGGACTCACATAGACGTCTGGATCGGGCTGGCAAAAGGCGGGGCGGCCCTGTATATCGCTCCACGGAGCGACGCGGTGGTCGGGAACGACGTGCTCCCCGACCTCGACTCTCCTTGAACCGGTTCCCTGCAGTCCAAAGACGGACCAGTTGTTGACGATCTGGCACTCGCTGCGGCTGAACAGCACCCACGCGGTTCCGGAAGGCGCTTCGGAACCCGGAGGGAAAACCAGCGTCATCCCCAGAAAATGCGTGCCGAGGTCGCAGCCCGAGGCGTAATCCCAGGTTCCTTTGACGCGGTAACCTCCGTCGATCTGATGTGCCGTTCCACTGGCCATGGCAACACCGGGGCCGAGAAATTCGCCCGAGTCGCCGTAGGCTTCACGTTGTCCCTCCAGCGGGAAGCGGGCGACCAGGTTAGGATGGCCCGAAATAAGCGCAAGTACCCAGCCGCTTTCCGCGCAGCCGCGCGATACGGCCATGAGCACCTTCATGAACGTGGGCAAGTCGAATTCGTAGCCCCCGAAGTAGCGCGGCTGAACAGTGCGGTAAAAGCCGGCCCGAATGAAGTCCTGATTGGTTTGCTCCGGAAGGCACCCGGAACCTTCGCACTCGGCTTGGCGTTCGCGAATAACGTCGCGAAGCGAGTCCGCGCGGCGTACGAGTTCGTCGGGAGTGAGATCCGGCTCGGGTGGGCGAATATTTGCTCTGGTCCGTTGAGGGGTCACAGTGCCATATACTACATCAAATCATTTATCGTGTGACATCGTCCCAAACCGACTTGACTATGCTATCGACGTTTGCTCAGAGAAGGGATGACCCAGCTCAACACCAGCGTCGCGAAAAGGACCCTTTGTGAGAAAAGGATTTTAGGGGATGTGCTTGCGTGGTGGTCGTCGCCCCCGCCGTCCGCGCGGGCGGGAGCTTTCATCGTTCGCGGTCGGGGTCTTTTTCCCACGGGTTTAACACGGCAACGCCGAGACCTGCGAAGTCTTTTAAGTTGCGCGTAACAAGGTCAAGCGCGGTGGCTGCGATTTGACCGTCAGGAACGTCGAGGGGACGGCCTGCAAGTTGCCGTTGTGCTTCAAGAACACCCCAATGCTCGGCGATGGATCGCTTGAAGTGTGTCCAGACTTTGCGCGGCAAGCCACGTTTCAACCAGCGGCTCCGGCTTCGGGCGGATTAGTTCCGATAGAACATTGGTATCCAGCAGAAACCCGCTCATTCAAAAGC
>JAFAUR010000300.1 GCA_019243205.1 Acidobacteriaceae bacterium
CGAGCACGTCGTCCACAATCTGAAACGCAAGCCCGATATGCTCTCCGTATCGCGAAAGTGCCGCGAGCTCTGGAACAGACGCACCGGCATAGATCGCGCCCATGCGTACGCTCGAACGTAATAGCGCGCCGGTCTTCGCGCGGTGGATCGAGTCGAGCAGCTCCGGTGTAGCCTCTTTGCGCTCGCCTTCGAGATCGTTGACCTGTCCTCCGATCATTCCGCCTACCGTGCCTGCCGCGCGAGCAAGCTCTTCCACTAGGGAGATTCTGCGGTCTGCAGTTACTCCGTCGAGACGGCTAAGAACTTCGAATGCTAGCGTGAGCAGTGCGTCTCCGGCGAGAATGGCCATCGCCTCGCCGAAAACTTTGTGACACGTGGGATTGCCCCTGCGCAGGTCGTCATTGTCTAAAGCCGGCAGGTCATCGTGAATCAAGGAATACGTGTGGATGAGCTCCAGCGTAATCGCGGCGTCCACCATACCATCGGAAGCCGGCGCAATCGACTCCGCAGCCGCTATAGCAAGAATCGGCCGGACGCGTTTGCCTCCGGCAAAGAGGCTGTAGCGCATCGCTCGGTGTATAACTGAGGGTTCAACTTCCTCGTCCGGGACCCATTTGTCGAGCGCCTGCTCTATAGGACCGACCTTTTCCGCGAAATAACCCCTGACCGTAGCCAGTTCCGTTTCCGTCATCGATTAGCGGGCTTTTCGGGCGTGAAGGGAACGGCGACTGGCTCGCTGCCCTTTTTCATCAGAATCTCAACACGGGTTTCGGCCTCTTCCAGCTGCCGCTTGCAATCGGCGCTCAGCTTCATGCCCGCTTCGAAAAGCGCGAGGCTCTGCTCCAGTGGCAGGTCGCCCTTCTCTAATTCCCGGACAACCCTCTCCAATTCGTCTAAACCTGCTTCGAAGCTCGGGGAGGCGTTTTCCTCTGCCATCCAATCATTGTAACGGCTGAGTTACGCACGCTGAAAAAAACGATATAGTTCGGCTCGAATACAAAATAGTATAATTTCAGCCAGTTTCGATCTTTGGTTAGAAAACGGCCTGGCCTCGCCAGGTCAAGAAATTTTTTCTGGGGGTTCTATGCGTAGTACCGCGATTGTGCTCGCGTCGCTTGGCTTCGCCGCCGCGTTGTCGGGTCAGTCCACTTTCAATCAATCTATCCTCGGTACCGTTCAAGATGCCAGCGGTGCCTTCGTTCCACGGGCCACGGTGACCGCCGTCAATACCGACACTCATCTGACTCGGTCCGCTCCATCGAACGACAATGGGAATTACGTGATTTCCAATCTGCCGATCGGCTTCTATGACGTTTCGGCCGCGGCTCCGGGTTTCAAGAAAGCCACGCTGACCAGGGTGGAAGTCACCGTTGATTCCCAGGTTCCAGTAAATATCAAACTCGATGTGGGAAGTTTGAACGAAACCGTAACCGTCCAGGCTGACGTCGCGCACGTGGAAACCAGCAGCGGAGAAGTCAGTAGTCTCATCACCGGAACACAAGCAAGTCAGATCCAACTGAACGGCCGCAATTTTCCACAATTACTCCAGCTGCTGCCGGGCGTGTCAACTACTTTCGCCAGCGGTTTCAGCCTGTTTGGTGGATACGGAGTCAACAACAGCGCTCAATCCATCAACGGCAGCCGGACCGACACCTTCTCCTGGAATTTGGATGGCGCCGACAACAAGGACAATGGCGGGGGCGGCAATAACTTCATAAACATCAATCCGGACGCTCTCGCAGAATTCCGGGTGCTGACGGCAAATTACGGAGCCGAATACGGGCAGAATGCCGGCGCGGTCGTAAATATGGCGGTAAAAAGCGGCACTACCGATTTTCATGGCCTCGCGTACGAATATTTCCGGAACGATGCCATCCAGGCGCGAGCCTTCAACGCGCCCACCATTCCGGAACTTCGATATAACAACTTCGGCTGGAACCTCGGTGGTCCGATCTTTATTCCGAAAGTGTTCAACAAAGACCGAAGCAAGCTTTTCTTCTTTATCGGCGAGGATTTCAAGCGCCTGCGCCAAGGTGCCGGCAACACCTGGACGGTTCCCACCGCTGCTCAGCGAAACGGAGACTTCTCCGCCCTACCAGTTTCACAGTGGCCCAAAAATCCGACGACCGGCGCCGTTTATCCCAACGGGATTGTGCCTCAATCGGCCTGGAGTCCGAACTCCGCCAAACTTCTTGACCTCTATCCCGTACCGAATTTCACCGGCTCCGGAGGAAACCTCGTATTCAACACCGTACAGCCTCTGAACACGAACGAATACCTGTTCAAGGTCGATTACAACATCAGCAGCAAAAATCAGATCGATGTGCACTATTTCCGCGATTACTACACGTCGACGCAAAACTTGACTCAGCTGATTTTGTACGACCGGAACATTCCCGGCACCAACTTCAGCACCCAGTGGACGTTCGTTCCCAATCCGACTACGGTGAACGTGGCCCAATTTACCTTCACGGGCAATGTGATCTTTGAGAGGTCCGGGATCGGGCCGAATCCAATCTTCATCAGTAACATCACGAGAGCCGGCAACGGGATTACGTATCCAACTCTCTACAATGCATCGCCGGATCTTCCCACCATTCAGGTCGCCGGCCTTACCAGCCTGACTTCCACGGCGCTGAACTTTAACAACTTCAATCGCATTTTCGACTGGAAGGACGACCTTTCAAAGATCATCGGGAATCACACGTTGAAAACGGGCATCCTCATCATGCGGAGCCGTAAGAACCAGGACAACGTTCCCGCCATCAACGGAACATTCGTGTTCAACACATCCGGGCCGAACAGCAGTGGGAACGCAGTTGCGAACGCCCTGCTCGGAAACTTCAACAACTATACGGAAGCAAGTACGCTGCGTCAGGGCTGGTACCGGTTCTCGCAGGTGGAACCCTATATCCAGGACGATTGGAAAGCAACCAGCCGACTCACATTAAACTTGGGCTTCCGGTGGGCCTACATGCAGCCCCAGTACAGCGCACTCGGCAACACCACGGCATTTCTGCCGCAGTATTTCAATCCGGCGCAAGCTGTACGTGTCCTTCCCTCAAACGGCGCAATCGTTCCTAACTCCGGAAACATCAACAACGGACTTGTGCTCGGGGGCGAGGGCTTCCCGCCACAGGCGCAACTGCGATTTCCTGACATCACCTATGACCCGACGGTCATTGCACTGTTCCACAACTTGCCGAAAGGCACGGCGAACACGGATTGGGCCACCTGGCAGCCGCGCTTCGGGTTCGCCTACGATCTGACCGGCAAACAATCCACCGTACTGCGCGGAGGCTTCGGCGTCTTCTATGAACGCGTCGAAGGAAACTTCATCTTCAGTGCGGTGAATAATCCGCCCTTCATTCAGCAGCAGACAATCTATTACGGGAATGTGGAAAACCCGGGCGGCGGCACGCTTCAGAACTTCCCCAATACCATCAACAACTCGCATTATCTCGATATGAAAGTCCCTCGAGTTCTCAACTGGAGCATGGGGATCGAGCAGAAGCTCAGTGGAAGTTCCATCCTTACTGTTTCCTATGTTGGCTCGAGTGCGGCGAATCTTTCCTATCAGGACAACATCAATCAGCTCCCGGTCGGGACGCTGCAGGCGCACCCCGGAGTGAACGTAGCAGCGCTCCGGCCTTACGTCGGTTACGCCGAGATCTATGAATACAATACCGGCGGCAACTTCATCTACAACTCCCTGCAGGTCCAGTTGCGGAAACAATTCCATCAGGGCGGGCTGCTAAACGTAGCCTATACCTGGTCAAGCGCGCGCACGGACGCCAATGCTTATAACTATCAACCGATGGACAGCTATAACCTTCGTGGCGATTGGGGTCCTTCCAGCTACAACCGGAAACAGATCCTCTCGGTGAGTTACGTTTATCCGCTGCCCTTCTGGCTCAACGGCCAAACGTGGTATCAAAAAGTGCTTGGCGGGTGGCAGATCTCAGGCGTAACCGTCATCCAATCGGGCCTGCCTTTCAACACCATTGTCCAGGGTGATCCAGCAGGCATTGGTATCAGTGCCAATCTCAATGAGCGGCCTGTACTCCTGAACACAAACTGGCGGGGCCCGAGCCGGACACAGTATCTCAATCCGGCGGCTTTTGGCGTTCCTGCTCCCGGCACGTTCGGAAATCTTGGCGCCTACGCCCTGTACTATCCACTTTTCAATAACTGGGACGTTGCCGTTACGAAATCTTTTCCGATCACTGAAAGAGTCAGCGCGCGGTTCCGGGCAGAGATGTTTAACTTCCCGAATCACCTCTCGTATGTGAATATCTCTAATACCGTGGGGAGTGCAAACTTCGGGCAGATAACCGGCAGCGGATCAACCCCTGCCGCCACCGACCCTCGTACTATTCAGCTCGCGCTGCGCTTAAATTTTTGAAGACAACCAGGCTCGGAATGGAGAGCACTTCCCATTCCGAGCTACTTTCTATTAGAGTGAAAGTATGGCGATTCCCGCCGCTAACCGCCCATCCCTTTTCGGCTCCGACTAACTCGCTCGCCTGAGCGGTCCCTCCGGTATCCCTGTCCTGCAATTTGAGGTGAATTTATGGCGACCGAAGTGTCGGTGCATGCGCAACTGCCCAACCTGGTAACATCGCTGCCGGGTCCCGAGGCAAAAAAGATTATCGAGAGAGATAGCGCGCTTCTGTCTCCCTCTTACACCAGGTGTTATCCGCTGGTCATCAAGCGTGGCGAAGGGGCCATTGTCGAAGATGTCGACGGAAACCGCTTCCTCGATTTCAATGCAGGCATCGCCGTTGCCGCGACCGGTCACTCTCATCCTCGTGTTCTTCGCGCCATCGAGGAGCAGGCGTCCGAATTCCTGCACATGTCAGGAACGGATTTCTACTACGAGGGCATGGTTCGCTTGGCTGAGAAGCTGGCGGCAATCACTCCCGGCGCATTCCCCAAACGCGTGTATTTCGGCAATTCGGGCGCGGAAGCGGTCGAAGCAGCTATCAAAATGGCCCGCTATCATACCGGACGCGAACGATTCATCGCGTTTCTCGGATCCTTCCATGGCCGGACTATGGGTGCTCTGAGCCTGACCGGCAGCAAAGTTGTCCAGCGACGTGGCTTCCATCCCAATCTTCCGGTTCAGCATCTTCCTTATCCGGATTCATATCGATCTCCAGGCGGCGAACTCGAACCCATCAGGCTCCTCGAAGACACCCTGTTCAAAACCATTCTTCCGCCGGACGAGGTAGCCGCGATCATCGTGGAGCCCGTTCAGGGTGAAGGCGGATACCTGGTGCCGTCTGCTCGATTCCATGCCGAACTGCGGCGTGTCGCGGATAAACACGGCATGCTGCTGATTCACGATGAGGTCCAATCCGGCATGGGGCGAACCGGAAAGATGTTCGCATCGGAACACTTCGGCGTCACCCCGGATATCATCACCGTCGCGAAGGGGATCGCCAGCGGAATGCCACTCTCGGCGACGGTCGCCAGGGCAGAAATCATGAATTGGGGACCGGGTGCGCACGCCTCTACGTTTGGCGGTAATCCGGTATCCATCGCGGCGGCATTGGCCACCATCGCACTGCTTGAAGAAGGGCTCATTGAGAACGCAGCCCGCATCGGCACTTACCTGATGGATCGCATGCGCCAATGGCCCGCCAGATTCCGGCATGTCGGCGACGTGCGTGGCCTCGGCCTGATGATCGGCGTCGAGATCGTACGCGATCAGCAGACGAAGGAGCGTGCGCCCGACCTGCGGGACAAACTTGAATTCTTGGCCTTCGAGCGAGGCCTGCTCATCCTGGGATGCGGGCCCAACAGCATCCGCCTTTGTCCGCCGCTCATGATCAATCATGAACAGGCTGATTTCGCAATCGAGACATTGGAGCAATGTCTGGCGATCCTGAACTAGCAGCCCGGACTGCCCGCCAGACGTACCCATTTAGCTGATCCCGCCTAAGCGGGCGGCCGCGACCCAAACTGCCCGGGCGAGCAATCCCCACCCTCCTCGATAATCGGCGTGAGTACAAGGCTGTGGCCACGGCCGATCGGCCCAAGCGAAGGGAAAACAAACGGATTCTTCGTGATCACCGCGATACT
>JAFAUR010000632.1 GCA_019243205.1 Acidobacteriaceae bacterium
AGAAAAAGGCAACGGCAAATCAGACCACCGCTGTTCCGAGGCAAGGAGCTATCCCTTGTCTCATCCTGGTTATCCTGATCCTCGCGGTTGTGGCGTTCTTCTTCTTCGCCGGTTTCCACGTTGGTTGATTTCCCATGAGTACACGAACAGACGGGCGGGCGGCGAACCAACTCCGAAACACGAAGATCACGGCGGACTACCTGATGACCGCGGAAGGTTCTGTTCTGATCGAGGCTGGCAATACGCGCGTCCTTTGCGCGGCGACCGTGGAAGATACTGTCCCCCCGTTCCTCCGGGGCACCGGCAAAGGCTGGGTCACTGCGGAGTATTCCATGCTTCCTCGTGCGACTGCGACCCGCAGCCCACGCGAGATTTCCAAGGGGCGGCCTTCCGGCAGAACCCACGAGATCCAGCGTTTGATCGGACGTTCTCTACGTGCCGGCGTAAATCTCGCGGCCCTCGGAGAGCGAAGCATAATCGTGGATTGCGATGTATTGCAGGCGGACGGCGGGACACGCACTGCTGCCATCACGGGGGCATATGTCGCTCTGGCGATCGCAATTGGCACTCTGGTGAAGTACAAAGTTCTACCGCGCTCTCCCCTGCTCGATTCCGTTGCAGCGATCAGCGTGGGCATTGTCAATGGACAGCCCCTGCTCGATCTTTCTTATGACGAGGACTCGCGCGCAGACGTTGACATGAACGTCATCATGACGGGCTCGGATAAGTTCATCGAGTTGCAGGCGACCGCCGAAAAGTTGCCCTTCGAAGATGCGCATCTCGCCGAGCTGTTGAGCTTGGCCCGGACGGGCATCCGAGAGTTGCGGAGCTTGCAGCAAAAAACGCTTGATGCGCGAGGGTGATGCTGATTCATGCGTGCTCGACCAATCCGGGCAAGCTGAAAGAATTCGTGCTCGCAGCGCACGCGGCCGGTGCGGTACTCGAACCACTCCCGAATCTAGCTCAAATCGTTTCCCCCGAAGAAAGTGGTGAGACGTTCGAGGCCAACGCCACCCTGAAAGCAATTTATTATTCGGGGTTCAGTTCAGAAATCGTTCTGGCGGATGACTCAGGACTTTGCGTTGACGCGCTGAATGGCGCGCCCGGCGTTCAGTCCGCACGGTATGCCGGCTGTGACGCCGGGGCGGCTGAAAACAATGCGCTGCTGATAGAGCGCATGGCAGGCGTACAGGACAGAAGCGCGCATTTTGTCTGTGTCATCGCACTCGCCAGGAAAGGTAAGCTAACGCACATTGCGCGAGGAACTGTGGATGGACAAATCCTTTTTTCGCCCTCCGGGAACAACGGTTTCGGTTACGATCCCTTGTTTCTCTATCCGCCAATCGGCCGGAGCTTCGGCGAACTTTCCGACGACGAAAAGCTCGCAGTCAGCGCTCGCGGCCGCGCACTGCGGCAAGCGTTCACATGTCTCTCAGCTGCCGGTAAACAGCGGTAATCTGAAAACAGATCCTCTTTCGCTGCGCCTCTCCCCATGATTTTTCCCAGGTTCTTTGGCAACGACAGTGTAGCCCGTACGCTTCGGCAAATGATCGAAGTCCGGCGGATTCCGCAGACCATTCTGCTCAGCGGTCCCGAAGGGATCGGAAAAGCCACACTGGCTCGCCGCTTTGGTGCGCTGCTCCTGGGAGACACCGCCAAAATCGAGCGAGACGACTTAAGCCTGGCTGAAAACCGCGACAACGTTGAAGCGCGCGAGAAGTGGACCTCAGACAAGCGTTCAGATGATCCGCTTTTCTTTTCGAGTCACGCCGACTTTGTCACTTTCGCCCCCGACGGTCCTCTGCGGCAGATTACGATTCAGCAGATCCGGCTGCTGCGCGAGAGAGCTCAATTGAAACCGCTTCGAGGCAGTCATCGCGTGTTTCTGATCGATCACCTCGACCGTGCAAATGAGCAATCGGCAAACTCGCTGCTCAAAGTTCTGGAAGAGCCGCCGGAGCACCTGATCATCTTTGCGACAGCGGAGAATCTCTACGATTTGCTGCCCACCATCCGATCACGCTCGATTGTATTTCCCATGACCCGGCTAAGCGATCCGGAAATGCTGGCCTTTGCGGAATCGCGCGAGCTTTCCGATGCCCCCGAACGTATCGGCCTCGCGGAGGGTTGCCCGGGAATTGCCCTGAGCCTTGATCTGGAGCAATTCAAAGAGCAACGAGGGATGCTTTTAGCTGGCCTGGAGTGCGCCGCGGGGCTGGCGCCCTTCGCAAATTGGGTGGAATCTTCTGAAGCTTTCTCGAACAGTAAATCAGAGAAATTGGACGTATATCTCAAGCCGGCTTACGGCTTGCTAGAGGATATCCTGGCCGCTCGGCATGGCCGTCCGGCGCTGAAGAATCGAGATGTCCAAGCCCGCATCAACGCGATTGCGCGCGCTGTGTCAATGGAGTGGATCGAGAGCGCGGTACTAGCTTTCGACGAACTTGTCATCATGGTACGGAGGAACATTCAAAAGGTATCCGCTCTTGACGCTATCATCATTAATTTGCGTAACCCTGCAATATTTGCAAGCACCTAATTGGCAATAACCGCTCGTGTGCTAAGAGCGGAACCTACCCCCGGGAAATCAGATCGAGGCCACATGTTTGAGGAGAGGCGACTAGAGTCGCTCGTGAGGAAACCGACCCGCAGCGCTGCCGGAGACGTCAAAGAACTCAACCGGCGTCCACCAACTGCCAAAAAGAGTACACCGCCGGATCAGACCAATGCCGAGCAGTTCTATTATGCGAAGCAGATGCAGGGCAAAACCCACATGGTGGTTGTGCTCACTGACGGAGAGCAGCTAGAAGGCGTGATTGAGTGGTATGACAAAGACTGTCTGAAGCTCAACCGAACCGGCGCGCCGAATCTGCTGCTATACAAACACTGCATCAAGTATATGTATAAGAGCGAGCCGGAGTAGGTCTTTTGCGCAACTAGGCGGTCTGACCGGAATCCGTCTTGGTTTTCTCTTTGAACGCGAGACGATAGGCCCGGCGTTCCGCCGCTTCTGAAAAACGGCGCTTTTCTTCATCGGTTTCGGGTACGACCGGGTGCAATAACACCCGGTTCCCTGCCCGGTCCAGTGCGACGAAAGTCAGGTACGCCGACGAAGTATGTCGCATATGACCGCTATGCAGGTTCTCGACCCACACCTTCACGCCGACTTCCATGGAAGTGCGGAATACACGATTTACCTGCGATTTAAGTAGCACAAGTTCTCCAATGCGGATCGGATGGAGGAACGTCATTTGATCTACTGACGCCGTCACGACGGAACACCGCGCGTGACGCATTGCGGCGATCGCGCCACAGAGGTCGACGAGGTGCATCACGTGTCCGCCGAGCATGTTTCCTAGCGTATTCGCGTCATTGGGCAGACAGATTTCGGAGTACTCACTTTGAGATTCCCGCACACTGCGGATTCCTCCTGCATCCTGAGCCACGGTTGTTACATTTTCTTTCACTGACATCTGTTATGTGAGAAACCGGCGGTAATAGCTGCAGCAGAACGCGATGATCTGCGCTTCGAGACACTGATCAGCGGGCTTTGGTGTGAGACTGCCCGTCGCGATCGAGTATTGAACCGATTCCCACTTCGCCGGCGCGTAATTCCGTTCTTCAACCCAAAGGATCTGAATCGCTCCGTCCTCGATTTTCAGAACGTGAAAACGATGAGCTGAACGTGGGTCCGACAGAGGGAAATGGGCACAGACACTCCGGGAATAGCCATGGTTGCACCGAAACCGATCTTCCTTTGCTGATGGCATCGAGTTCGAATCCGCCCGGCAAACTCCTTCGTACTCTTCGATCAGCGGAAGGCGCGCACCTGGGTGCTCAGGCTCGCGGGCGACCAGGACGGGCTGAAAGAAAGGACAAGGCATCCAGCTAAATCTGCTGCGACCGACGCAAGCGTATGAGGTCGCTAATCATTGTGCCCACTTCATCGAGATATTCATACAAATCGATCGGCTTACGCAAAAAGCGGTCAGCGCCGAGGCGTTCCGCTTCGTCGCGCTCTTCCGGAGATAACGAGGACGTCAGAACTGCAATCGGTACGCCTGACAGTGTTCGCTGTTCTTTCAACTTGCCGAGGAATTCCAGCCCACTCATCCGCGGCATATTCAAATCTACGATGATTACGTCGGGCGTATCAGCGGTAGTGCCCAAATCCGCCAATTTATCCATCGCCTCAGACGCGTCGCGGAAGTGAATCAATTCATGATCGATGGATTGCGCACTCAGCGATTCGCTCACCAGCAGAACATCCGGCGAGTTGTCTTCCACGATCACAATCCGCGCGCGATTGTCAGCAAACATTGAGTCCGCCATGTCTTGTATCCTGCAATCTCGCTATCGCCGTGGCCAGCGGCAACGTGAAGAAGAAGCTGGTGCCCTCGCCCGGGTTCGAACGTACCCAGATGCGCCCTCCATATGTCTCGACGATAGTTTTGCAAATCGACAATCCGACTCCACTTCCGGGAAATTCTCTACCGTGCAGACGCCTGAAGGCGACGAAGATCTGCTCGGAATATTCGGGATCGAATCCGATTCCATTGTCTCTAAACGTGAACAGGCACTCAGGACCTCGGGTCTCGGCTGAAACCTGGATCAGAGGTTTTTGCGCACCGCGATATTTGATGGAATTGCTCAACAGGTTTTGGAACACCTGTGTCAGATGCACGGGTTCCACCGCCAGTTGAGGCAATTCCTCGCAGCGCACCTCGGCAGAGCACTCCGCGATCGCTTGGGAAAGATTTCTAACAACGGCTTCGAAGATCGCTTTGCTGTCAGTCGAGTGGATTTCCCCGACCTCCATTTCGGGCATCAGGCAGGCGTATTCCAGCAGGTCAGAGATTAATGTCTGCATCCGCGCCGACGCGTCCACGACGAAGCTGATGTACTTATCCGCTTTACCGTCGAGCTTTCCGGCGTAATCTCTTACGAGTAGCTGATTCATCGTCCGAATGGTACGGACGGGTTCCTGCAAATCATGCGACACAATATAAGCGAATCGCTGCAGAGCGTCGTTCGAGCGCTGCAGCATCGCAGTTCGATCGGCGACGCGCCGTTCGAGCTCGTAGTTCAGCGTCCTCACCTCTGATTCGGCCTTTTTACGATCATCGATTTCGTGCCGAAGTTGCTGGCTGCTGGGGATCGCGACCAGTTGAGGGACGAGCCTGAACATCAACATGGCTGTTGCGAGCGACGCGGCGGCCGTGATCGCCTTCACTAGCCCTTCGAGACGATAGGCCGAGTGCCACACGTCCCAGACGTTCATCACGTGGGTAAACCCGCACGCCAGGATGAAACCGACAAACATCAGAATCATCCAGTTGAAAGTTAAATCCCGCCGTTTGCGGACGATTTGGTAAAGGCTGAATGGGATAAGGAAGTACGATAACCCCACCAGCGCATCGGACGTCGTGTTCAACCACACGAGATAGGGCTGCCAAAAATAGCAATGCCCATGAGGCATGAAATCGGAGACAAAAAGCTTCCGAAAAAACTCGAGCATAACGCCTGTGACGAAGACACTATGTTTCTCTAGCTTATCGTCACCGTTTTCGGAATATAGTCAGGCACGCTCCAGAAGAAGAATTCCGAGAACGATTAGCAAAACGGCGACCACCTTACCAGCCGTCGCGCGTTCTCCTACGACGACGACGCTGAGGAGGAACGCCGCAATCGCCTCGAGCCCAAGAACGAATACGTAGACAACGCCCATGTCCGCCCGCTTCATGGCGATTGCCTGCAAAGCCGCGCCGATGCAAAACAGAACGAAGACGGAAATGCTGTATAACGGCTTCGTCAACCCGTCGGAGAACTTCATGCAAAGACCGCCGAAGGCAAACAGGAGCGCTGCAAGGATAAGGAGCGCCAGCTTCATACCGGGAAGTTGGCGCGTCCTCACTGGCGGATGATCCTGGCTGCGACTAGGCGGCCTTTTTCGCCGAATCCTCGATTTGCGCCCACTCCTCTGGTTTGAGCTGAAGAGATGCAGCCCCGACGTTTTGTTCCAAGTGAGAAACGGATGAAGTACCAGGAATGGGAAGCATAACGGGCGACCGGTGGAGCAGCCACGCCAACGAGAGTTGAGCGACCGAAGCCTCGTGCTTTTTGGCAGCGGCATCCAACGGACCGCCAGGACGTGCCAGCGCTCCGGCCGCCACAGGGAACCAAGGTATGAAACCGAGCTGGTTCTTTTCGCAATAATTCAGGACATCTTCGCTGCTTCGCTCGGAGAGGTTGTATTTGTTTTGGACGCTCACGACTTGGGCAAACTGCTTGGCGTGTTCGATCTCTTTAACGTTCACCTCCGAGAGACCGATGTGCCGGATCTTCCCTTCTTTCTGCATGTCGGCCAGAACTCCCAGACTTTCTTCGACCGGCGTTCTCGGGTCAATACGGTGAAGCTGGTACAGATCGATGCGTTCGAGGCGAAGGCGGCGCAGACTCATTTCCACGCACTCGCGCAAGTACTCGGCGCGGCCGACGGGCGCCCATTTATTTGGACCTTGCCGCGTTAATCCTCCCTTGGTAGCGATCACAACGTCTTTCGGATACGGATACAACGTTTCGCCAATCAGGCGCTCGCTTACTTCGGGACCGTAAGAGTTCGCTGTGTCAATAAAGTTAATTCCAAGTTCTACCGCGCGCCGGAGAACTCGCTTTGCTTCGTTGGAATCCTTGGGTTCACCCCAGATCCCCTCACCCGTGATCCGCATCGCCCCGAAACCGAGGCGGTTGAGCGTCAGATCACGTCCAAGTTGAAAAGTCCCGCTCGCTGCGGCGTTCAGGTTTTGTGTCGTGCTCATACGAGATGTGGACAAGTTTCGTCTCCTGTGTGTTTCGATGCCGGTCGGGCGCCTTGGGCTACGATAAGGGCGGACTCCAGGTGTTATGAAAACGGGTCTTATGAAAACGGCCGAGCGCGTTCGAACAACCATCAGCGGGATGCCGCTGGAAACCTGTTACGGACCTGAACAGCTGTCGCTGTTTGATCCAAACGTGGATCTCGGGGCACCGGGTGAGTTTCCCTACACTCGCGGAATCCATCGCGATATGTACCGCGGCAAACTCTGGACCATGCGCCAGTTTTCCGGCTTCGCAACACCTGAGGAAACAAACCGGCGTTATCGTTACCTGCTGTCGCAGGGGCAGACCGGACTTTCGATTGCGTTCGATCTTCCTACTTTGATGGGATACGACGCGGACCATCCCATGAGCGCCGGCGAAGTCGGGAAGTGCGGGGTATCCATCTGCTCGCTCGAAGACATGGAGATTCTGTTCAACGGAATCAAGCTGTCTGACGTTTCCGTTTCGATGACCATCAACTCGCCCGCCTCCGTGATTTGGGCGATGTACCTTGCTGTAGCTGAAAAGCAGGGCGCAGCCTGGAATGCCCTCTCTGGAACTCTCCAGAACGACATCCTCAAAGAGTACATAGCGCAGAAGGAGTACATTTTCCCTCCCAAGCCATCGATGCGCCTGGTGACTGACACAGTCGAGTTCGGATCGCGACACGTACCGAAATTCAATCCGATCTCGATCAGCGGGTATCACATTCGTGAAGCCGGATCGACCGCGGCACAAGAGCTCGCCTTTACCTTGCGCGACGGCATTGAGTACGTAGATTGGGGTCTCGCCCGCGGGCTTGCGATCGACGATTTTGCTCCCCGCCTGAGTTTCTTCTTCAACGCGCATAGCGAGTTCTTCGAGGAGATCGCGAAGTACCGCGCGGCGCGCAAGATTTGGGCGTACGTTATGCGATATCGCTATGGCGCGAAGAGCGAGGGCAGTTTGAAACTTCGATTTCACGCGCAGACGGCGGGTTGTTCGCTCACCTGGCAACAGCCATACAACAACCTGATGCGGACCGCGTGGCAAGCTATGGCCGCCGTGTTGGGAGGAGCACAGTCGCTTCACACGAATTCGCTCGATGAAGCTTATGCCCTGCCGAGTGAAGAAGCCGTCACGCTCGCATTGCGCACGCAGCAGATTCTGGCCTACGAAACGGGCGTGGCAAGCGTGGTGGATCCCCTAGGCGGCTCGTACCTGGTCGAGCGGCTGACCCTCGATCTGCAGCGTGCCGCGGAGGACTACATCGCAAAGATCGATGCCCTCGGCGGTATGCTGCCGGCGATCGAGGCCGGATTCCCGCAGCGAGAAATAGCAGCTGCCAGCTACCGCTATCAGCGCGAACTCGAAGAAGGCGACCGCGTGATTGTAGGCGCGAACCGGTTTCAGTCTGAAGACGAGAAACCCATTGAGCTGCTTGAAATCGACGGCGGGGCGGCGTGCGATGCGCAAAGCGCCAAGCTGAAGCGGCTGCGCTCAGCACGAAACAACGCCGAAGTCCGGAGTTCACTTGGTCAGCTGAAGCGGGCTGCGGAAGGAAATGAAAACACCATGCCGTTTCTGCTGGATGCGGTGCGTGCCTACGCAACCCTGGGTGAAATCTGCGATGCGCTTCGCTCTACATTCGGAACTTACACGGAAACGACACACCTGTAAACGCATTCATAAGGAGGGAGCGTGTCATGGCAACTTCGAAACCGAATCCGAAGCCGACCGAAGAAGACGTGGTGAATAAGCCGGAAGACGAAAAGAACGTTGACCGGGATGGCCGGGAGCGCCAACCTACCGACCAGAGCGATGAGAAGTAATGTGTGACAGCTAGGGTTGAGCGTAGACGTCCTCACGCGTCGAAGAATGAACTGCGTCCATTTGATTCAGGACTGTCGCGTTGTCAAAGTAAACCTTCTCGCAAACCAGATCCTCGCCGTCGAACACGAAAATCAAAACAGCCTGAACTTCTATCGCCTTTCCGGTCGCCGGAATGCCAGCCCATGGGCCGCCGTGTGTTCCGCCGAAAGCGCATTCGACAATGACTGCGTCTGCGGCATGATGAACGGCCGTCTGACGCAGATGGAAATCGGGGAATGCCGCCAGAAGGCCGCCGATCAATCCCGTTACCGCTTCCGGTCCGTCTGCAATCGTGCCCAAGGCGGGAACTTCATACCGTGGGTGGCGGAACGTAGCTAGGGTAGAAGCTACGTCGTGGTGGACTGCTTCCGCTTGAATATGTGCGTTGACGATGGCTGCACGTCTCGATGACAAATCCGCGATCCCACTCGATGTCACTTTCTCCTCCTGGGCTGACGATTCTATCGCGTTTCGGAGGCAAACGGATATTCGAGGAATCGTTGACTCCTCGCACCCATACAGGTTATCGCTGAAATCACTCGTCGCGGGCGTGCGCGTGCGCGGGAGGGTGCGTGGCCTCTACAGCTCTGAAGTTATCTTTGATGCGATACGTGTGTTTCGCGCCTTTCGGCACCACCCAGCTGTCGCCTTGTTCAAGCC
Source organism: Acidobacteriaceae bacterium (assembly GCA_019243205.1). Lineage (GTDB taxonomy): Bacteria > Acidobacteriota > Terriglobia > Bryobacterales > Bryobacteraceae > Bog-105. The sequence goes on from JAFAUR010000632.1 coordinate 9,370, forward strand.
GAATTGTTTGCCCCTCAATTTCGAGTTCCGCTGAGCCGTCCAGAACAAACCCAACCGTCTCGTATTCTCGGGCGATGTTGCTCTCCTTGTTTTCGTGCGCGGTCTCATCCCAAAGGCGCATGGCGATCGACTTGCCGGTTGCGAGATATTTCTGTCCCAGCTTTCCTTTCGGAGAGTACGCGGAAGCGACTTTGATTACTGTTGAATCTGCCATACACGCTAGACGCGACATCTCCGAAAAAGCTTGCGTCGCAATGTGACAATGAGGGCGATGGCAACCAACCGCATCGAGATGCTGAAACAGATGGTCGATCAGGATCCGAAAAACACGTTTGCTCGTTACGGTTTGGCAATGGAATACGCAAAGGCGGAGCAGTATGACAACGCGGTTGCGGAGTTCCGAACGCTGCTCGAGGATGACGAGAACTATGCTGCGGCTTACTACCATGGCGGGCAGGCTTTCGAGAAGCTCGGCGATCTCGACGGGGCCCGCGCATTCTATGAGAAGGGAATCGAGATCACGACGCGCAAAGGTGACGGCCACACCCGGGCGGAAATCGAAGCCGCGCTGAGCTTATTGCCGATTTGACGCGCTGACGGCTGGCGCTTCGATGAGCCTGCGGATGCCTGGCGCGATGGCAACCAGCAGGTCGGATTCTGACGTTTCCGCCTGTGTGAGCGCGGCCGAGGCAGCCGCGCTGTCGACCGTCTCATGCCGAAGGATCATTTGCCCGTAGCGGCAAACATTCAGTAGCGTTTGAGCAGCGGGCGCAGCATCGTTCAGCAGACTGCGGCTTTGCAGGAGCGGCAGAACGGCCTCCGTCTGGGCTTGCCAGAACGATAACTTCTCGATCAGTTTGGCAGGCTGGCTGCGATCGGAGGCGACAAAAGCATCAACGTCGTTGTTAAACGCGCGCGCCGCGTCGCTTTCCGGTGGGATTGCGTCCACCAAGCGGTTGAGAGGCGTGGAAGTGAGATACCGGCCTGCGTGCCGGCCATAGCCTTTTACCGGTTCCAATGCCGATGCAAAGGCATCCAGAGCCGGCGAGCGTTCGCCTCCCGCTAGCCTCTGACGCATCAATTCCAGGTTCGACCGCTGCGTCAACCCGAGCCATTCGAGCCAGCCGTTTGTCATTGCAAGTCGCTCGTACATGGAGTGAACATCGGTCACAGACTGCGGCGACCAGAAGCGCTCGGCGATAGCGGCCAAGCGCGGCCAAAGCCGCGAATCGAGATTTTCGGCGGTCGCGAGTTCCTCCCACATAGCGGCTTCGCCGCCGAGGATGTTGCGCTCCGTGGCTGGGGTAGGCGGAGGTGGTATGGGCTTGTTTTGCTTTTGAAGGCGCTCTGCGCGCGCGGGCGGCAGAACCAGTGGATCAATGGCGTAATGCTGGGAAGCGGGCTGCATCAGGTCGAGGTAATAGCCGGCAGAGAGCAACGTGCGATAGCCTTCGGCTGCGGCCTGCCACAGTGATTCCTGGCCGCGCCAGGATTGAATGACGACGCTCTTCGGCAGATCCGGGTTCAGGACTTCGTCCCAGCCTTCCATCTGTTTGCCGTGCTTCGTCAGAATTTTCAGAAGGCGCCCATTGAAGTACGCCTGCAGGCCTTCCGAGTTCGCCAGGTGGTGCTTCCGCATAAACGCCTGGATTTTTCCGCTTTGATTCCACTGCTTCGGGTTAACCTCGTCGCCCCCGATGTGGAAGAACTCATCGGGGAAAAGCTTGCTCATTTCGCCAACGAGACCGTCAATGAAGCGGTACGTGGATTCCTTGGTCGGGTCAAGAACCGCTTCGGTGATGCCGAAGCCACGCAGGATCTCATGGGGCCCGGACGTTGTGGCCAGATTGGGGTAACCCGGAGTCCAGCTGGCGGCGTGGCCGGGCATATCGAATTCGGGCACAACGCGGATGCCGCGGGCCCGAGCATAGGCGACAACGTCGCGGATCTCCGCCTGGGTGTAGAAGAGACCGTCGGAACCGTATGCCTGCAGGCGCGGGAAGCGTTTACTTTCGACGCGGAAGCCTTGGTCGTCGGAAAGGTGCCAATGGAACACGTTCAGCTTGACAGCAGCCATGCCATCGAGCGTGCGTTTTACATCGTCGGTTGGGACAAAGTGGCGGGATACGTCGAGAGAAAGACCTCGCCAAGGGTAGCGCGGTCCGTCGTGGACTGTAAACTCCGGTACCGAGAAGCCGGGCATACCCGAGGTGTTCTGAGTTACGGATTGCAGGAAAGTCTCTAAGCCGCGCAGCACCCCGAGAGGAGCGTCAGCCGAGAGGCGCACGCGGCCGTCCCGTACTTCAAGGGAGTAGCGCTCGTCGTCACCGAGCCGCTGCGGGCCTTTATGATCGCGAGATTCGACAACGATTTCGAGCGTTCCACCGCTCTTGACCACGGTCGGGAACATCGGAACACCCGTCTGGCGGGAAAGCCTGCTGAAGGTGCGCACGACAGCCGCGCGGACGCGGTCGTCCGAAGCGCCGACGCCCTGCATTGAGATCGAGAATTGATTCGTGATCGGGACTACAGCCTGCCCTACGGTGATTTGAGCGGGCCAGGGCATGAGAGGAAGCAAGGCCAAAACTGCCGTGTGGAACATTCCGCTAAAGGATATCAATCCAAGCGATTACGTCGATTTTGCGAAACGAACTCCTCTAGCGGTAACCAGCCGCCTGAAGATCGAAAAGTTCGGCGTATTTGCCACCCTGCTCGACCAGTTCGAAGTGTGAACCCTGCTCGACAATTTGGCCGTTTTCGAGGACCAGGATGCGATCGGCCATGCGGACTGTGGAAAATCTGTGGGAAATCAGAACCGCCATTTTGCCGGCTGTGAGGTCGACAAAGCGCTGATAGACTTCGAACTCGGCGCGGGCATCGAGGCTGGCGGTAGGCTCATCAAGAATCAGAATTTGAGCGTCGCGCATGTAGGCGCGGGCGAGAGAGATCTTTTGCCATTGGCCTGTGGAGAGATCGACGCCTCCTTCGAAGCGGCGGCCGAGCATCTGGCGGTAGGTGTTCGGCAGAGCCTGGACAACCGCCGCAGCCAAACTCTTTTCGGCGGAGGCGGCAATGCGTTCCGAATTCTGCAGTTCATCGATTCTACCAAAGCCAATGTTTTCAGAAGCTAGCATGTCGTATCGCATGTAGTCCTGGAAGATAACGCCGATCTCGTGACGGAGTTCGTCGACGTTGTACTCCCGCAGGTCTACTCCTTCGAGTAGAATGCGGCCTTCCGTGGGATCGTAGAGGCGCGCGAGGAGTTTAACAAGGGTAGTTTTGCCGGCCCCGTTCTCACCGACGAGGGCGATCCGCTCCCCCGGATGGAAGCGGAAGGAGATGCCGTCCAGCACCTTGCGATCT
>JAFAUR010000757.1 GCA_019243205.1 Acidobacteriaceae bacterium
CATGAAATGGGATCCGACTCGACTTACTATTTCGCCCCGGAAGCGTATCCATTCAACCCGTACATCACGACGAAACAAAAAGAGAGCCTGGAATGGTTCGGGAAGAATAACTCGCACTACTTCGATCAACTAGGGTTCAGTTACTTCACCAAGGAAGGTTACGACGAGTTTTATCCCGGATACGGCGCGAGCTGGCCCCTTTTCTACGGTGCGATCGGAATGACATATGAGCAGGCGTCCACGCGGGGTCTGATCGTGAAAAAGTCCGATGGCACGATTGTCACCTTTCGTGACACTGTTCAGAAACACTTCATCACGTCGATTTCTACGCTCGAGACGGTAGCCAATCACCGGCAACAGTTATTAGCTGACTTTTATGCATACCGCGAAGAAGCTATGAGCGAGGGCCAGCACGGGCCGGTGCGCGAATACATTCTTCCGCGCGAGGGGAACGTGTCAGAGGTCGACAAACTGGCACATCATCTGCATGACCAGGGCGTGGAGGTCAAGCAGGCCGTGGCGCCATTTGCGGGTGGTAACCGGAACTTTCCGAAAGGCAGCTACGTAGTTCCGCTGGCGCAGCCCTCATATCGCCTCATCCGCGCCCTTCTGGATCCCCAGGTGTCGATGACACCGGATTTCCTCGCTGCGGAGGAGCACCGGCGGCAAACAAGGCAGCCGAGTCAAATGTACGACGTGACCGCGTGGTCGTTGCCGCTGCAATACGGTGTTTCAGCTATTGCCTCACCTGCAGAATGTCAGGGTGACTTCGAAGATTTGCCGCCGAATTTGCCGCCCGCAATCGTTCCGGCGTCCACTCCGGAATTGGCTTACCTGGTTCCGTGGGGCAGATCGGCGTCAGCCCGATTTTTGGCCGCGGCACTACGCCAGGGTCTGCGCGTAGCAACCACGGATCGTACGTTCGTGCAAAACGGGCAGCAGTTCCCGGCAGGAACGCTCATTATCAAAGTGAAAGAGAACGGCCCCGGAATCGCTGAAGCGGTCGGCAAGATCGCGAATTCGGCAGCAGCTGACGTATATGGAACCGCGACAGGCTGGATGGACGAAGGCCCGAACTTCGGGAGCCGGTACGTATCCTATTTGCCCGCAGATTTGAACGTAGCTATGGCGTGGGACCGCCCCACACTTGCCAGTTCCGCGGGAGCGGCACGCTATGTAATGGAACGGGAATTCGGGTACCCGGTAACAGCGATCCGCACCCAACAGCTTGCGTCCGGTGACTTGAGTTCGTTCAAGACGATCATTCTTCCCGATACAGGAGCTTCCGAGACCTACGACGGAGTGTTGGGCGCAAACGGCACGCGCCATCTTCGCGACTGGCTGGACGCGGGCGGCACGCTCGTGGCTCTTGGACCGGGCGCGGTCAATTTCTTGTCCCATCCGCACGTTGAAATGCTGGCCGTGAATGAAGAAGAATCGATTGACGAAACAGAACCGAAGGCCAAACCCGAAACGGCAGCTGCTGCGACACACGGGAGTGAAGCCGCTGCTGAGTCGAGCAGTTCAAATCGCAAACCGGGCAAGCTGATTAGTTCCGACACGGAGTTTCAGAAGGCGATCACACCGGATGCCGAGTTGCCCGACTCGCTGCACGGCGTGTTGTTACGGGCGAAAGTGAACGGCGAGAGCTGGTTGACGGCAGGAGTACCTCAGACCGTAAACGTGTTAGTGACTGGCCGGGCGATCTTTACGCCCATCAAGCAGGATAAAGGGCTGAACGCGGCTTACTACGAAGCCCCGGACCGCATTCTTGCGAGCGGATTCATGTGGGAACCCAACCGCAAACAGCTTGCGTACAAGCCATTTCTGATTCTGCAGCGAGTGGGGCGAGGAAACGTGATTGCGTTCACATCCGACCCAACATTTCGCGGATATATGGATGGCCTGCACCTGTTGTTGCTGAATGCCGTCTTCCGCGGACCAAGCCACGCCGTACCGGCCGGAACAGGTTTTGGAGAAGAGAGCCGCTGATCGGATTACAGCTTTACGAGGATCGCAAAGGTAACGCGGTTCTCCCATTTCTTGAGATCGGGTGTCCAGCCTGGAACTGTCGCCCCAGGACTGCCGTTGTTGCCGCCCGGCGGCGTGATTCCGCCCGGGCCCGTAAAGTAGGGTACGTTCGATGCGCGATGGTTGTATTCAAACCTCCACGTCATAAACTGTTTCGGCATCCAATCGAAGGTCACTGAAGCATCCCAAGCTTTGAACGCGTCACCCGGATTCTCGGTGAAATAAGGTGATCCAGTAATCGCCGTTGCGCCGTTTATAGGCGGAAGCAATACCAGGTAGCGGCCCGGATTATTGATTGCGCCCCCACCGAAGGTGACCGCATACACGTCTTTGTGAAACCAGAATCGCTGGTAAGACATGAAGCCCAGGAAGTATTGAGAAGGCTTGGCTGCATTGCCGCCCGTACAACTAACGCCGCTGCGGGTACCGAATTCGCATCCCGCATCGATGGTGATTGTCATGGCCGCTTTGTCGAGGAACCGTGCGGGGTTGTCGTAATACTTGATCTGAACACTATCGTCAGTGTGGATGCGCCTGCGACCGGCAATGCCGAGAGTGTCTGTTCCGGTGTACTGATTCCCAAGTACCGAAAGCCACCCGTTCGGGCGATAGAGGACCTGCAAGCCAAAACCGGGAGCCTTGTTGAAGGTTCCGTATGACTGCCAGCCGTTGACAAACCAGGGTTCGATCTTCAGCTTTTCGGTGGGAAATATCTGTACCCTGACACCATTGAAGAACCAGGGAGTGTTGGAAGAAACGTAAGAAGGCTGGTAAGCCCAGTTATCGAACTGATAATAACTGAACAGGCCAACATAGGACATAAATATCCCCGCGTCGACGTTAATTCCGTTCAGCTTGTTGAAATGATATCCGCCGTAAGCTTCCGATACGTAACGGTAAGCGGTATCGAGATCCCACTGGCCGCGTGCGGGGCTGGCATCATTGCGCGGAGTCGTTTCGGAATACATTCCAAACTGAGTCATTAGTCTTCCGCGAACGTTGTTCCAATGAAAGTCCCCTCCGACACCGAACTGCGTCAGTTGCACTTCTCCGGAACGAAAAATCTCGCTGGATCCGCCGATGCTGTGATCCGCCGGGTGGTGGAAGTCGTACACGTAAGCGGTGTCGACGCGCAGTTCCCCGGTGAATATCTTCGTTTCGAGGGGCGACTCTGTGGTTCGCGGGTTACCCGTCAGCCAGGTGAAATCAGCAAAAGAAAAGGGTTCTGCCGGTTCGGGTTTGCTTGGGTTCGCTGCCTGTGTTGCCTGCGGTGGATTCGCAGGAGTTTCGACCGCCGCCAGATCCAGGCGCACCGACGTTTTCGCCGGGAGCGAGAGGCTGGCGGGGATTAGTTCGGTGCTCAAACTGCTTGGGGTCGGACATTTGTCAGTTAGCTGGTCTAGCATGGCTTGCATTTGTGTGAGGCGCTTCTCCAGGCGGCCGACACGGTCTGCCAGCTCCTGCTCGCGGTCGGATTGAAGAGACTGACACATGGCTGTCCGGGAGATGGAAAGCAAAAAGCTGAGGGCAATGAAGGATGCCGCTCGACGACTGAGAACACTTGGAAACATATCGTCTACCTCCGCGCGAACGCGATCTGAATCTCTGGAAGCATATAGCAAAATTCCGGCGCGCGAGTGGGTCAACTTTCCGCATGAAAGCTCGTTCAGGGTTTAGGTGAAATTTCCATTTCGCACTTCTGAAGGAGAATTTCGATGAGATCAGTCGTCTCGGCTTTTCTTTGGTTCAGCGTTGTCGCTCCGCTGGTACAGGCTCAGAACAGCTACGTCCCGGGTCCCCGCACGTCACCGTTTCAGCACATCGTTGTCATCTTCCAGGAGAATCGAACGCCCGACAATCTTTTCTACGGGCTCTGTTCTCCGCCGTACGGTAGGGCGGCATCGTGCAGCACAACGCCTGACAGTTCGCACTACAACATTCAGACAGATCATTGGGCGAATCTGAAATCGCCAGCCGGGTATACAACCCCGACACCGATACCGCTAGCAAACGCGTATGACCTGAGTCATGCTCATTCGGGATTCAGAGCGATGTGCGATGCGGATCCGGCAACCGGTGTTTGTAAGATGGACGGCGCCATCAACGTCGCTTGCAGCGGCACGTGTCCGGCAGAGCCTCAGTACAAATATGTGGACAACTCGCAGGGCCTGCTGAACCCGTATCTTGATCTGGCAACCCAGTATGGCTGGGCGAACTACATGTTTCAGACGAACCAGGGACCGAGCTTCCCGGCGCACCAATTCATATTCGGAGGGACTTCGGCGCCCACGGCCGCCGACGATGCAGCCGGTATTTTCGCAGCGGAGAACATGAGCGGCACGGGCATTTCCGGCACGAGCGCTATCGCCGGCTGCATCGCCGAGAGCACG
>JAFAUR010000847.1 GCA_019243205.1 Acidobacteriaceae bacterium
AGCGGCAGGCCGATAAAGAAGGCGACCCAATGTAAAAGCGCGATGCTCGCGATTTTGGTCTCGAGCAGGAATTTGAGAACCCCTGTCTCGGTCGGCTCGCTTTCAACGTCTGCGTAAAGCTCTGGGATCTGGTCAAGGGTTTTACGGGAAAACAACCAGATCGCGCTCGCGTTCTTGCGTTCAACACGCTCAACGACAATGTCCACATTGCCGGCCTCGCCGCTAATAGTTCCGATTAAGTCTTTATCCGGCTCCGCTGGATATGGTTGCGATCCTTCCGGTTTATCACTGATCTCGTTCAGCTTGGCCGGGAGGCGGCGGTTCAACACGACGAAGAGTTCATGTGCAAGCAGAGCAGCCGTTTGTGCCGGTAGACGAGTATTCAGATAGCGTGCTGCCCCCTCGTTATCTCCTTTTCCGGCCTCAGTCAAGAAGCCGCGCACGGTACCGCGCGGCGTCGTGCGGCCCAGAGCATCCGCGGGTGCTTCAGACGTTGCGGGAGCTGAAGCGGCAGTTGCAGTTGAAGCCGGGGGTGCGGCCTGCGCCCAAACCTTTCCCGTAGCGATAAGGCTCAGGATAAGCAGGCAGACGCCAGAGCATCTGGCACTCAATCTGTCACCTCGATTTGGAAGACGATACCGCTTCGGGAGACTCAGCGAGCTTGGATGCGTCCGGCGTGGTTAGACTCGCTGAATCTTTGCTGTAAGCCAATTTCGCCGTGCCGGCAAGGACGTCTGAACCCTTCATCACGCCGGCCAACTGAATCAGATTCGCAACAGTACCTGTCCAGCCGGTTTGATGACTTGCCCCAATGCCGGCGCCATTGTCGCCATGGAAATATTCGTAGAACAGAATGTAATCCCGCCAGTGAGGATCGGTTTGGAACTTCTCGGTTCCCCCGTAGACAGGGCGACGGCCATTTTCATCACGTGTGAAGGTTCGGATGAGGCGGTTAGCCAATTCCTGACCAACCTCAAAAAGATTCATCATCCTGCCGGAACGTGTCGGGCACTCAACTTTGAAATCATCTCCGTAATATTGGTACAGGTTGAAGAGCGATCGGATAATCATCAGGTTGACGGGCATCCAGACGGGGCCGCGCCAATTCGAATTCCCGCCGAACATGCCGGTATCCGATTCTGCCGGTACGTACTGCACACGATACTCGGCGCCACCCGCCCGAAACACAAATGGATGGTCGAGGTGATAACGGGAGATGGATCGGACGCCATACGGTCCGAGAAACTCCGATTCGTCTAACATTCTTGAAAGCACCCGACGGTATTGGTGTTCATTCATCAGGTCCAGCAGCCGTGTCCCGTTCGCGCCATCTTTAAACGCCGATTCGAGCGAGAGCGACTCGCGGATGTTGGGATATCTCTCCAAAAACTCGTTGAGCCTTTGCATAACCTGAGGCAAATGTTTTCTAACTTCCCCGTGGAAAACCGTAGCGGCGCAGAGCGGTAGTAAACCGACTAGTGAGCGTACCTTCAGGCGAGTGGCAGAACCGTCCGGGAAGCGAAGAACGTCATAGAAAAACCCGTCTTCTTCGTCCCACATGCTGGCGTTTGCCGCGCCAAGGTTTTCCATAGCCATGGCAATCCAGATAAAATGCTTGCCGAACTTAATGACCATTTCCTCATAGGTGGGATTCTGAATCGCGAGTTCGACGGCAATCTGCAACATGCACTGGGAGAAAAAGGCCATCCAGGCCGTACCATCCGCCTGTTCGAGATGACCGCCGGTTGGCAGCGGGGCGCTTCGATCGAAAATTCCGATGTTATCCAGGCCGAGGAAGCCACCGCCGAATATGTTTTTACCGCGAGGATCCTTGCGATTAACCCACCAGGTAAAGTTCAAAGCGAGCTTGTGGAAGGCCCCCTCCAGGAAAGTGCGATCGGTATGGCCCAACTGCTTTTCTATTTGGTATACATAACGCGCGGCCCAGGCGTGAACGGGCGGATTCACATCTCCGAAATTCCACTCGTACGCGGGTAACTGACCGCTCGGATGCAAATAATCGTCACCCAGCATCAGATCGAGCTGTTCCTTCGCGAATGCTGGATCGATGATTGAAAATGCAACCGCGTGGAAGGCAAGATCCCACGCCGCATACCACGGGTATTCCCATTTGTCCGGCATAGAGATGATGTGATCGTGGAACATGTGAACCCACTCGCTGTTTCGGCCCTGATAATCGCCTGAAGAGTGTTCTCTTATCCAACGATCCACGTCATAGCCGTAATACTGCTTGCTCCACAACATCCCCGCCAGCGCCTGCCGCATCACGCGCGCCCTGTCTTCGTCCACCGAATCCGGCGTTATGGATGCATAGAACTCATCCGCTTCCCGCCGTCGAGTTTCTAAAATGTCGTTGAAGTCGTCGAACGCACCTCCCTGCCCAACATCATTGGGCGCTATGGTTGTCAACCGCAGTTGTACAAAAACGCTTTCGCCACCGGGGATCTGTAAGGAATAATTCGGAGCGGCCTTCGTACCTCGCTTCTGGGGATTTACGTTGCCTACTCGACCGTGCAACAAGTAATCATTGATTCCGTCCTTGACATAGGGCGTGGGATTCGGAACGCCAAAGACTCGTTCACGGTTGGTTTCGTTCTCGGTAAAAAGAACGGGTACGGACCCGGCACAATACAAATACCGCAAACCCAGATCGACCTGCGAGGCCGTGATTACGACCGATCCGTCCGTCCACGGTTCTTGTTCCAATAGAGGCTTCGGCGAGTTCGCATGCCACGACCAGGTGTTACGAAACCAGAGCGTAGGCAGGATATGCAAGGGCGCCGTGTCTCGCCCGCGGTTTGCAGCGGTGATCCTAATAAGGACATCCTCCGGCGACTGTTTGGCGTATTCGACGAACACGTCAAAATACCGATTGTCGTTGAAAATGCCGGTATCGATCAGTTCGTATTCCATTTCGTGCCGGCTTCGGCTGCGATTGGTTTCGATTAAATCCAGATATGGGTAGGACGACTGCGGATACTTGTACAGATATTTCATGTACGAGTGAGTAGGCGTGCTGTCGAGGTAGAAGTAGTATTCCTTGACATCTTCGCCATGATTGGCCTCACTGTTGGTGAGGCCGAACATACGTTCTTTCAGGATTGGATCGACACCGTTCCAAAGAGCCAACGCAAAACAAAGCCTTTGTTTTTCGTCACTGATGCCTGCGATACCATCCTCACCCCAGCGGTATGCGCGAGAGCGTGCCTGATCATGGGTGAAGTAGTTCCACGCGTCGCCGTTGTCGCTGTAATCCTCGCGTACGGTGCCCCATTGGCGTTCCGAAAGATAAGGTCCCCATTTTCTCCAGGGAATGCCCTTGTGGTTGGCTTCATTGAGACGGGCCGCTTCCGGCGCCATTCGATAGCCCTCCATTCGTGGAGGCTGATGAAGTGCTAGAGTTGCTGACTCAAAATCGTTTTGGATCCGTCTAGGGTCCGAACCAGGCCTGGTCACGTCATACTTGCCCGCAGTTCTTGAAGGACGCGGTCCCATTCATCAATGCGAATCGTTCCAATGCGCGGAAACTCAAGATCCACAATGACAAGAACAGTGAGGGTCAAGACGACGGCGAACGATAAGATATGCAACCAGTTACGCGCTTTGCTCTCGGCCATAACGTTGCCCGCAAGCAGAGAGCACGCAATCACCAGGACCAACAGCATTACGTAAACGATGATGGGCGGGTGCATCCGGGCTCGGCCGGTTCGGAGATCGGCCATATCGAACATCTCGTTCAAGGAGCCGAGTACCAGGCTTTTAACGGCTGGATCACGTGTTTGCTCGCAGGCCGAAATCGCCATGGTCCATATGTCCTGTTTCAGGGAGTCGGCACGCCGCAATTCTGAAGCTGCCGCAGCTAAATCAGGTATTTTCTTGTAGAC
>JAFAUR010000919.1 GCA_019243205.1 Acidobacteriaceae bacterium
CCGAATCCGCGCGTAGTCACGGCAGGACTTCCCAGGCGAATACCGCTCGGATTCAGAGGCGGGTTGGTATCGAAGGGTATGGCGTTCTTGTTGGCCGTAATGTAGGCTTCATCGAGTGCTTTCTCAGCATCTTTGCCCTTCACTCCCTTCGCGAAAACATCGATCAGGAACATGTGAGAATCGGTGCCGCCGCTCACTACGCGATAACCTTCGTTCTGGAGCGAATGCGCGAGCGCGCGGGCGTTGGCGAGAACCTGTTGCTGGTAGCGGCGGAAATCGTCCGACAGAGCTTCGCGGAAGCAGACAGCTTTGGCCGCGATGATGTGAACGAGCGGACCGCCTTGTGCACCCGGAAAAACTGCTCGATCAATTGCCGGACCGAACTTTTCGCGCGCGAGAATCATGCCGGAGCGGGGGCCGCGCAGAGTTTTGTGCGTAGTGGAAGTAACGATATCCGCGTGCTCGCAGGGATTCGGGTACACGCCAGCCGCGATGAGCCCTGAATAGTGCGCCATATCGACCAGAAAAACGGCGCCGACAGCATCGGCGATCTGCCGGAACCGGGCAAAGTCGATGACTCGCGAATAGGCGCTTGCTCCGCCGATGATCATTTTGGGCTTTTGCTCTTCGGCGAGCCTCGCAAGCTCGTCGTAATCGATCAGCTCGTCGTCCCGGCGAACGCCATACGCGACCACCTTGTAAAGCTTTCCTGAGAAATTCAGCGGATGCCCGTGCGTGAGGTGCCCGCCATGCGCCAGGTTCATGCCGAGGATGGTGTCTCCGGGCTGAAGAACCGAAGCATAGGCGGCTTCATTCGCCTGGGAACCGGAATGCGGCTGCACGTTCGCGTATTCGGCTCGGAAGAGTTTTCGGGCGCGTTCACGCGCGAGATTTTCGACAACGTCGACATACTCGCAGCCTCCGTAATAGCGCTTGCCGGGATAACCTTCAGCGTACTTGTTTGTAAAAACACTCCCCGCGGCTTCGAGAACCGCCTCCGAAGTAAAGTTTTCGCTCGCGATCAGTTCTAAGCGCGTGTGCTGGCGCTCCACTTCGTGCTGGATCGCTTCAAAGATCTCCGGGTCGACTTCCGAGAGACTTCGTTCCATACGCGCCTGTTCATTCATAAGTAATTTGCCTCGTTATATTGTCGCTCGACGGGTCGGAACAGGCGATGCGGCGATAATTGGTTTACCTCTCATGCGTTGGAGCACTCTTTTTATTCCGACTTTGCGCGAAGTACCGGCGGAAGCGGAGGTCATCAGCCATCAACTGTTACTGCGTGCCGGGTACATCCGGCAGCTTTCGGCGGGGATTTACAGCTATCTGCTTCTGGCGCAGCGATCGTTATTGAAGATTCAGGCGATTGTGCGCCAGGAGATGAATGCGATCGGTGGCCAGGAGATGCTGTTCCCGGCTCTGCATCCGGCCGAGCTGTGGGAGGAATCGGGAAGATACCGGGCAATGGGCGATAACCTGTTCCGGCTGAAGGATCGCTGGGGGCGTGAACTTTGCCTGGGGATGACCCACGAGGAAGTGGCGACTTCGATCGCGCGCGGCGAACTGCGCAGTTACAAGCAGCTGCCCCAGATCTGGTATCAGATACAGACGAAGTTCCGGGACGAGCCGAGGCCCAAATCAGGACTCCTGCGCGTTCGCCAGTTCATCATGAAGGATTCGTACACGTTCGATATCGATCCGGCGGGACTCGATGTGTCATACGACAAGCATTACGATGCCTATTGCCGGATTTTTGACCGCTGTGGCCTCGAATACAGCGCGGTAGAGGCGCATTCGGGAGCAATGGGTGGCAGTCAATCGCATGAGTTTATGGTGCGCTCCGACGCGGGCGAGGACGTGATTGTGCGCTGCCCGAATTGCGGTTACGCTGCCAACCTGGAGAAGGCGGTTTCCAGGCCGAGTGATCCTGAGATCGCGGATCCGGAAGGCAATCGGGAGCCGGAAGAATTCCATACGCCGGGGCTGAAGACGATTGCGGAGATCGCTGAATTCACCAAGCTGCCGCAATCGGCGCAGATGAAGAGCCTGGTGATGGTGGCTGACGGTAATCCGGTTTTAGTCATGCTCCGCGGCGATCATCAACTCAGTGAGACGAAGCTAAGTTCAGCTCTTGGGGCGAATGACATTCGACCGGCGCATCCACAGGAGATTGTCGGGTGGTTCGGGGCAAGCGCCGGTTCGCTTGGTCCGGTAAACGTCAAGAAGTTGCGGATAGTAGGAGATGAGGCGTTGCGTCGGCGCCGCAATATGATCGCGGGCGCGAATCGTGACGACTATCACCTGCGCCATGTCACGCCTGGCGAGGATTTCCAGCCCGAATATTTTGAACTTCGACAAGTGTCCGAAGGAGATATTTGCGCAGCTTGCGGGA
>JAFAUR010000445.1 GCA_019243205.1 Acidobacteriaceae bacterium
CGTGCCCGAAATCTGCCCTACATTCGGATTCAACCGGGTACCGTTTGTTGGCCAGATGTAACCTTGCGGTGTCGACGTCGGAAGGACCATATCGAAATCGTTGGTGAAGTAAGGCAGATGAACGCCCCGCGATCCGGTGTAACCGAGCTGCAGCACCGTGCTTTGCGTGATGTTCTGCTGAACGTTGAAATTCCATTGCATGTTGTAGCTGCGCGGCGGATTGGGCTGGATATATGCGTATCGTAGAGTTGGCGTTGTGAGCAGCGGAAACGCACCCGTGGGGAATGAACCTTGCGGCAAAGTGGTGATGTTGCCTAGCTCAAAAAATGGCGCAGTCAAAAGCGTGGTCAGCTCAAACAGGTATGGGAGAGGCAGATTATCGAAAATTCCGAAACCAGCGCGGACGGATGTCTTACCTTTGCTAAACGGATCCCACGCAAAGCCCACTCGCGGTTCGAAATCTAGTTTCGTCGGATTCGAGAAGAAAGGATTTCCCAAGTGCGGCGTTGTTGACGTTAGCGATGGCAGGTTCGAGAGTTTCCCCTGTGCTTCGCTCGGAACGGTTGCGGCTTCATAACGTAGGCCCAGATTGACAGTCAGATTCGATCTGGCTCGCCAGTCATCCGTGACGTATCCCGCGAAAATGGACTGCCGGATGGCGCGCGGTGTGATTCCGCTACCGATTGGCGCGTTAAATGAAGTCGGCGCATTCTGAAGAAATCCGGCAAGAGATCCGAAGACGAACTGCCCCAACGGGCTGGCTTTGCCCAATTCGTTGTCCCGGATATTTTCAAACGCAAAGCCGAACTTGAGAGAATGAGTTCCTAGTGTGGCAAACGCGTCGTCATAGAACTGATACGAGTTGTAGTGAAAATCGTATTCCCCAACTGCGCCAAATCCTCCTGGAAACAAGGAGAGCTGCGCGTTCGTTATAACGCCCACCGGTGCGCCGGGAATAAAGCCAAGAGACGTGTCTGCTGCTACCGGATTGATGGCTTGCAAGCTCTTTGGCGCTTCAGAAGCTACGCGGCTAAAGCCAAATCGTGCCGTGTTAGCCACCTGCGGACTAAATAGGTGTGTTTCCTCCAGAACTGCGGCTTGTCGGCGCGAGAAAGTTCCGATAATGTTGTTGTTGAACGTATCCGGGCCCTCGGTCTTGCCGTCATCAAACATGTAGGTCCCGAACAAAGTGTCCTTCTTCCCGATCGTGTAGTCCGAACGGATAGTAAAAAAGTCCTCGTTCGTGTTCTGTGGCGTGGGAAGAACGAAACTGCCGGTATCGCCCGTAGTGGGAACATTCGGAAGCGGATACAAGGCGAGATAGGGTTGGATTCTGGGGTCCACAGAAATCGTGCCTGATGTTAAATGTCCCGCGCGTGCCGCAGCAGAAGGCACAATGTCAACGGTTGTTGTTGTAAGGCCCTGACGAACTCCCTCATAGTCGCCAAAAATAAATAATTTGT
Organism: Acidobacteriaceae bacterium; assembly: GCA_019243205.1. Lineage (GTDB taxonomy): Bacteria > Acidobacteriota > Terriglobia > Bryobacterales > Bryobacteraceae > Bog-105. The sequence continues at coordinate 1,464 of JAFAUR010000445.1, forward strand.
CCTTGACGATAGGCCCTCCTGCGTCGGCTCCGAACTGATTGCGCCTGAACGGCGGCGGAGATTGGGTATTGTCGAAAAAGTTGCGCGCATCTAATGCGCTGTTGCGGAGAAACTCGTACGCGGAGCCATGTAGTTCATTTGTTCCCGACCGCGTGATGGAATTGATTACACCTCCGGAAGTCCTGCCATAAGTGGCTGGCGCAGTGTTTGTTATCACGGAGAATTCCTGAACCGCCTCAACCCCGAGCACAACACCCAGAATGCTGCCCGGCCCTGCATTCGAATAGTCGTTGATGCTGATCCCATCGAGCCGGTAATTGTTTCCTTGCGGGCGTGTCCCGCCGATGCTTAACTGAGTGCCAAGACCACGGTTTGCCCGCTGGTTACTCAGGCCGAGGGGGCTTTGATTCACGCCGGTAACTCCCGGTTGTAACTGTGCGAGAAGGGTCCAATCGCGGCCGTTCAGAGGCAATTCACGAACCGTCTTGGAGTTCTCGGTTGCGCTCAGGCTCGAATCAGCCAGTTGGATTGCGGGCGGTGTTCCCGAAACTACGATCCTTGTCTGAACCGCCCCTGGCGTCAGCGTGAAGTCGATCACCTCCTCGGCTCCTACCGTCACCGCAATGCCCGATCTGACAACCGTTTCGAATCCTCGGCTGGATGCCGTGATGTCGTATGTACCAGGGACCAGATTCGGCGCCGTGTAGAATCCACTCTCGTCCACGGCCACAGTTCGGACCACAGCAGTGTCCGAGTTCTTCACGTCTATTTGCGTCTGGGCAACGACAGCTCCTGAGCTGTCTTTCACAGTTCCCGAAATATTCCCTCCAGCAACCTGAGCTAGGCAAGCACCATTCGTCGCAAGTACGATTGCGCTGACACACACGATGCGAAAACAACTCGAAAACAAAGCAGCGCGGATTGGTTTGACAAACATCTCAACCTTCCCTTCTTTGAACGGTACGCCTTGACTGGAATCCACAACCATCGCCGGTCGGTATTCAAGGAATGGCCGATATTACCTCCCTGAACATGAACGAATTATTACTTGCAGGATTTCGATATAAAGGTTGAGCAACAGAGAGGTGCAACCACGTGAGTTGCTTGTCGCCCAAGACGAACCGGAGATGGCGCGGTTCATTGCCAAGGGGCCTGCGCGAACAGACTTACGCCGTGGATGTGGCTCGCACCGCGCTGGAGGCGCTAAGTCAGGCCCAGGTGGATGATTACGATCTCTTTATCTTGGATAAATCTTCCCAATAAGGACGGCTTTTCCGTTTGCCGCGAATTTGCGAGCAGGCGGTCTACAAGCCCCATTCTTCTTCTGACTGCATCTAACGTCCGGAAGACATCATTTGCGGCCTGGATTGCGGTGCGGACGACTATCTCACAAAAACCTGTGACTTTAGCGTTCTGCTGGCTCGCATCAGGGGCTGGCTGCGCGGCGTTCAGCAGCAACCTCCTGGACTGCTGAGCTTCCATGAGCTACGTCTGAATACATCGGATCATAGTGCGGCCCGTGCCGGTCGGAGTATTCGGTTGACAGCTCAAGAGTACACGATGGATGGAGCTTTTATGCTCCACCCTCGCGAACTTCTCCGTCGCGGCGATTGCGAAGTATTTTTGGCACGAATCGTTCGATCCCTTGTCGAACGTCATCGACATATACATGAATCGCCTCAGGAAGAAGATCGACAACGGTTTCGACCTCCACGTTCTTCACACGCTGCGGAATCACGGCTACGTTCTTTCCGACTTGCCGCCTCAACCCCGAGCTATTGGCTGAACGGAATAGTTGGTTAGCTCAGCCACATCATAGGGATGCGATTCTCTTGCTTCATGTATCACTGGGACGATCCACCAGGACGGAATCAGCTTTTGACAGCTCGCGGCCGAATCTTCTGACCATGCATTGCTGGACTCGCCGCTAAAGTTCCAAACTGAGCCTCAACCGATATGCCAGCCTTTCCTGACTTCCGGCTTCAGCATGTCATTTGCCTCGGAATTGTTGGTGATCTTTGCCTTTTCGGCGTCCCACTCAAGGCGGGTGTTCAACTTCAATGCAATCGCACCCAGAGTGATCCATTCGGTGAACGGCGCGGAAACGTTAAAGTTTGAACAGGCCGGAGTTCCCCCTTTGCAGGCGCGGATCCAATCGCGATAGTGACCCGGGGAGCGCGGGAGAAACTCGGGAGGGAATTCGAAATCACGCATCCTCTCGACCGGTATCAGACGCGTATTTTCACCGTAAGTGCCGGTGGTAATCATGCCCTTTGTACCTACGAACAAGCTTCCGTTCGTGCCCTTGCTAATCAACCGCATCCATTTCGCTAACTCACGTTCGTGAGGGGTCATCGAGGCTTCGCGCTCCGAATATTCGGGCTCCCGCTTGGGAGGGAGTTCCTTGGGAGTAAAAAATTGCTCGGTGAACACTTCTCCGATGATCTGGCGCTCTACGGGCTTGACGTCGCTCTGGGCACTCCCTACGCGGTTCTCGGGTATATCGCCAAGGATCTGGTCCTGCGGAGCGCCGGGGAAGTTGGGCTGATCTTCTCGCATCGCGTCATACCAGAAAATCTTTACGGGAGGCATCGGGCCGCGGGCCGGGAAGTCAAACCGCAGCACCGATTTTGCCGCAAAGAAAATGTCACTGTGACCTTCCTGGCTGACGCATTCAACAGCCGTCGGCGCAGTGAGCCGGAGCGCCATGTTCGGAGCTCCGAGGATATGGCATGCCATGTCGCCCAACGAGCCGGAGCCGAAATCGTAGAAGCCTCTCCACGTGAATGGAGCGTATTCATCACTGTAGGGTCTCTCTTTGGCAATGCCCAACCACAAGTCCCAATCGAAGGTTGGGGGCACTTGTGACGGGGTCGGAGCAGGCAGCGCTCCCTGCGGCCAGACGGGACGATTTGTCCATGCATGTACTTCCGTGACATCACCGATGCAACCGGACCAGATCATCTCAGCACACTGGCGCGTACCCTCGTTCGAGTAGCCCTGGTTTCCCATCTGTGTGGCTACCTTATATTTTTCAGCCGCCTTCTGCAGCTCCCGACACTCCCAAACGGTATGGGCCAATGGCTTCTGGACGTAAACATGCTTACCGAGGGACATGGCGTGAAGCGCGGCGGTTGCATGCATGTGATCCGGAATGGTGACAATCACCGCGTCGATGGTGTTGCCCTGTTTCTCGAGCATGATGCGGAAATCCCTGAATTTGGGGACGTTCGGATGTTTGTCGTATGTGCTGGCGGCAGATCTTTCGTCAACGTCGCATAAAGCGACGATGTTTTCGGTCCGGGCACAGTTGGCGATGTCGCTACGGGCTTTGCCGCCCGCGCCGATGGAAGCGATATTCAACTTCTCATTCGGCGACTTGTAGCCGAGCGTTTTGAGCGAAGGCTCGCTGCCGAAGCCCGCTAACGGCACTGAGCCCGCGAGCAAGCTGCCGAAAAAGAAGTACCGTCTGGAAATTGCATCCTTCATAAGTTGCGACCTATTGGGAATCATATCCAACGGAAACCTGTTTGGTCTTGTTTACCGAGACGATCGGGCGTATATTGATATCGGTAATCGAGGGCATAACCTGATGAGTAAGCCGTCGGATCTGGTGCAGGGTACGCTCGATCTGCTTCTGCTGAAGATATTGGCGTTGGAGCCGATGCATGGCTGGGCGATCAGCCAGCGTCTGAACCAGGTGTCGGGAGACGTGTTGCGAGTGAGTGATGGTTCGCTCTACCCCGCGCTTCACAAACTGGAGCAGGAGGGATGGATTACTGCGGAATGGAAGACGAGCGAGCTAGGGCGACGCGCGAAGTTTTATTCGCTTACCCGGCCCGGACGGCGGCAGTTGGAGAGGGAGGCTGCTAACTGGGACCGGCTGTCGAGCGCAATCAGTTCGGTGGTGCGATTGAAAGAGGCTTGAGCCATGGATTTGGACCGTTGGTTGTACAGAATTCGGTTGCGGCTACGTTCCCTGTTACATCGAGGGAAAGTAGAACGAGAGCTGGAAGAGGAATTTCAATTTCATCTGTCGCATCGCATTGACGAAGAGGTCGCCAAGGGTAAAACGCCGGAGGAGGCCCGCTACACGGCGGTCGGTGCGATGCAGGGGATGGAGCAACGGAAGGAAGAGTGCCGGGATGCGCGCAAAGTAACATTTCTAGAAGATGCGGGAAGGGACGTCTGGTATGGTCTGCGGATTTTAAGACGCCAACCGGGGTTCTCGGTGCTCGCGATTCTCTGTCTCACTTTGGGCATTGGAGCCACCACCGCCGTCTTCAGCTGGGTGGAAGGGATTCTGCTACGGCCATTCCCGCTGGTATCGGGTCAAGACCGGCTGGTTGCAATAACCGGCAGCGATCGCAGCGGCAGAACCGCCGTATCCTGGCCGGACTTTGTCGATTTGCGAAAGAACTGCACGCTGGTAGAGGCCTTCATCGCCGAGCACATCTTCGGAACCACACTCAGCATCGGTTCGCGGGCTGAGCGCGCGACGGCCAGCATCGTTTCGGGGAACTATTTTCAAGCGCTGGGTATTCGCCCCCTTCTTGGCCGCGCTTTTGAGGGTTCGGACGAGATCGGGCGGAAAGCACATCCAGTGACGGTGATCAGTTATCAGTGCTGGCGAGACCGGTATGGCGGCGATCCCGAGATCATAGGTAAAACCCAGATGCTGAACGGCGTGCGGCATACGATTATCGGCGTTGCGCCCGAGGGGTTTTACGGCACATTCGTCGGCTATTCGTTTCAGTTCTGGGTTCCTGCGTCTATGGAAGAGCTGTTCCAGGCGGGCGGCTACAAACTGGAGAATCGTGGCGCTCGTTGGATTGAAGGATTCGCGCTGCTGAAACCGGGAGTGACGGTCGCGCAAGCGCAGTCGGAAATCTCGGCGATTGCCAGGCGTCTCGAAATCCAGTATCCAAAGACGAATCGCGGGCGCGGGATCAAACTGTACCCGTTGTGGCAAACCCCGTTCAACGGAGCCGGTACGCTGCTTCCCACATTGCGCATCTCGCTCGTAGTCGCCTGTGCAGTGCTCGCAATCGCTTGCGCAAACGTTGGCAACTTACTTTTGTTCCGATCGTTTGGCCGGCGGCATGAAATGGCGGTGCGGCTATCGGTGGGCGCCGCACGCGGGCGGTTGCTGAAGCAATTGCTGACCGAAGGTCTGGTGCTGGCGTTTTTGGCGGCATGCGGTGGCATCGCCATCGCGTATGCGAGCCGCAATCTGATTGTTCTGTTATTTCCAGCGAATACCGGGATCATTGTCAATCTGCCCGCCGAAATTGATTGGCGCGTCCTCGTGTTGAGTTCTGCCGTGTGTCTTGCGTCCTCTGTGCTCTTTGCGTTTGCCCCCGCGTTGCAGGCGACCAATGTCGATTTGGCAGTTGCGATGAAATCGGATTCCGGCGGCACGCTCGGCGGTCGAGCGAAGGCATGGATTCGTTCCACCCTCGTGATCGTTCAGGTATCGCTCAGCTTTATTCTGCTCATTACTGCCGGTTTATTACTGAAGAGTGTTCATGAAATGCAGAATTCCGATCCTGGGTTCTCAACCGATCGAGTGCTGACGACAGGTGTGGATCTGATTTCCGCCGGATACGACCCGCAGCGGATGAAGAGCTTTGAAGAAATGTTACTCGACCGGATCGGTGCAATCAGCGGAATCGAATCGGCTGCGTTTGCGCAAGTTACGCCCATTACATATCGGCCGTACTCTTCGGCTCCAATCACAGTGGAAGGCTATGAGACGCAAACCGGAGAGCAACCGGTAATCGAATACGACGAAATCGGCCCTGAGTATCTCGCCACGATGGGCATTCCATTAGATTCCGGGCGGGAGTTTACCAGAGCGGACAACGAAACGGCGCGGCGAGTTGCCATCGTCAACCAGACGATGTCGCGCCAATTCTGGCGCAGCGCTGACCCCGTTGGGAGCCGGTTTCAGACCAACGGGCAATGGATACAGGTGATCGGAGTTGCGAAGACCTCCAAGTACGCGAGCCTATTGGAAACACCCAAGCCGTTCTTCTATGTTCCGATGCGCCAAAGTACGATGGGGCAGGCGCTCGAGATTCGCACTTCGTTACCCGCCAGCGTTGTCGCTTCGGATTTGACCCGCGAGGTAAAAGCGTTGGACGCGAATCTGGCCCCCAGCGAAGTGATCACCATGCATGAACAGGTGAATCGCATGAACTGGAGTAAACGCGCCGCAGTCATCCTGCTGATGATCTTTGGCGGAGTAGCGTTAGTTCTTGCCGCCATAGGGCTGTATGGTCTGATGTCGTATAGCGTCTCCCAGAGCAACCGCGAGTTGGGGCTGCGCATGGCGGTTGGAGCGGATGGGCAGGACCTGTTGCGCCTGGTGATCCGGCAAGGATTAGCATTAACCGCGGTCGGCATTGTCATCGGATGCGCCGTTGCGCTTGCTTCCACACGTCTTCTCGGTTACTTACTGTACAAAGTGAGCCCGCGTGATCCCGTCACCTTTGGGTTCGCACTGCTCATAATGGTCGCGGCGTCTCTGGCAGCATGTCTCGTACCTGCAAAGCGCGCTATGCACACGGATCCCGTGCAGGTTTTGCGGAATTGCTGAGGGGCCTTCCATTGATCTCCTCTAACGGCAAACACATCGCATTCGGACAACAGAGTCTCTTGCAAGGCGGAGCTACGAGCCGACCGGCAAGTAAGTGGCGGGGGTGGGCGACGACAATACAGACTCACTTATTCCGAGAGCGAGGCTCTTGCGAGCGCATCAAGACGAGTGCTGAAGTCGAGGAAAACGAGGGCGGCGGGAGAGTATCGGCCGGGGTCGGGGCGAGTGAAAGCGCCTGATACGGGGTCCATTTGCTGGCGGAAGTCACCGTCGCGGATGATGGCGGCGCACCAGTGTTGCATCAGATACCTAAGTTCAGCCTGTTTTCCGTAATGCAGCATCCAACGAGGCGCGCGGAGCGCTGTTAGCGCCTGGGAAGCTCCGCCCCATGAATTGCGTGGAATGGGACGTACAAAAGTGGGATCATTCAGCGCAGAGCTCGGGAATGGATAAGCAGGCCAGAATGCTTGCGGATTGTGGAGTTGCCGCTTCCAGATACTCTCGAAAATTCCTTTGTGGCGAGCGTCTGAAAGCTCGAGCACGTGCTCACCCAACACGCGCGTATTGACTACGGACCGGACGCGGACGAATTTGTTTTGTGCATCGAGATCGAAAAATGCCGCGTCTTCCGGGCTGTATAGCCTCTCGATAATCAACCGACGAATGTTTTCGGCGTCCGCTTGCCACCTGGCCGACTCGTCCGATCTACCGAGTGCTTTTGCCATGCGCGCCAGGGCCACTCGTCCGCCATAAACTGTGGCGGACAGGTCGGGGCACAAGCGCGGCAGCGACGCGACAGGTGGACATTTCCGGGCGTCACCATCCGGGCAGCGATTCGGAATGCCTGCCCACCGCGGACTGTTATCCATGCCTGTGTCGTAAGTGCAAAATCCTTCTACTAGGCCTGTCTTCCGCGTATCGCGATATTGGCGCAACCATGCGTCCCAGCGGCTGCAGGCTTTGTACGCGGCGGTGAGAAGTTCTTCATCACCGAAGAGCTGCGCCGCTTCGTAAGCAGTCTGCGCGATAGGCACAACCATTTGGATTTGCGCGAAACCGACGGCGTTGGTTTTGACGCTGGCAGGGATCTGACCATCGGGTCCTTGGAGAGCGAAGAAAGCGAGGTGATTGTTGCGCGCCGCTTCTCTTGCGCTGGCAGCGGAGATGGAGGAGGTCTGCTTGGTCAGGGTTGCGTAGACCAGGCCCTCGTGCGGACCGCATTCGAGCCAAACGCCGGCATACGTGCTGCCTTCCCACAGCATGGGATGTGGATAGGAGGACAACGGTCGAGTGTTGTTTGTGAGCACTCCGACCGCCGCTTCCCACGTCCGCCGCCAGGCAGGATCGGAATTGGTTCCGCTGAGGGAAGCGGCAATTCCTGCCGTTGCGCCTGCAGCGGCGGAGATGAATGCTCTACGAGTTTGCAATGCCTCCAGTGCTCCGTGTCTCAGAAAAGAAGCTTCAATGCTAATTGTCCGATTCTGGGGTCCTGAGAACTCGTAAGTGTGCCAAACCCGCCGGCAGAGAAGGTCGGTGTCGTCGAGTTAGTCGGGTTATTGAAATTCACGCGGTTGAATACATTGAAGAACTCAGCTCGGAATTGGAACCGGGCACGCTCTTTTGCGAAGGGGAATTCTTTGAAAAGTCCGGCGTCAAGTGTAACCAGATTAGGCCCCCGCAGGCTTCCCTTGCCCACGTTACCGAACGTGCCGATGGCGGGTAAAGCAAACGCTGCCGGATTGAGGTAGTTCACGCAAGGCTTGGAATTGCCGCACGCATTCCCGCCATATGGGTCGATACCTGTGAAGACGGCATGATCGCTGCCCAAGCCCGTCAAAGACCTGTCTACGCCTGCGAGGACGGTAAAGGGTCCGCCCGACATGGCCGTGACGATACCGGTCCACTGCCAGGCACCTAGCGTGTATCGAACGAAAGCGGGTTTGTCGGCGAGCTTAGGTAAGTCCCACACGTAGGAGACAACGAGGCGCTGGGTATGGTCGAAATCTGCGGGACCGTAATCGAATTGATGCCGTCCTGGGAAATTCCACGGGATAGCGGATTGGCCCCCCTGGCCCGCGGAGACAATACCAGACCCTGGCGGCGTATCGTCCATAGCCTTCGACCACGTGTAATTCGCCAGGACGGACATCCCGTGTGATAAGCGCTTTTGCAACGTAACTTGAGCCGAGTGGAAGATCGAGTTTATATCCTGAGTCGATTGCAAGATGCTGCCGTAGGGCTGAAACGTGCGACGTGCATCTGTGCCGAGCGTGCTGCCCGGAATGTACACGGCCGGATTCATTTCCATAGCTTCCAGTAAGTGATTGGAACGTGAACCGGCATAGACCAGGCGGAGCAGCCAACTCCCAGTCAGCTGGCGTTCGAACGACAGGTTCCAATTGTAGACAGTCGGAGTCTGCAGCTTGTGATTGTTGCTGGTGTCGTACGTAATCGCCAGCACCGGATACGGTTGAAAGGAGATATTTTTGGGCGGTGGAAATGGCGCCGGGAAGGGATTCGTGTACCCAACATACGGGTTGCTGAATGTGCCCGGCGGGGTAGTCACGCTGAATTGCGGACTAAAGGGAGTAACGTCCACAAACCTGTTGTTGTAAGCGCCGGCAAGCAATGCGTCGTAGTAGACGCCCGCGCCGCCCCGCAGGCTCGTCCTTCCGTCCCCTGTCAGGTCGTACGCAAACCCTGCTCTCGGTGCAACGTTATTGTAACTGCCATTCGCTCCCCATTTCGGAACACCCGGATCACCGGGGAAAAGCAGTCCGGCAGGAGCATTTACGTAGACCTGTGAATGAATTCCGGCGTAGTAATTAGCGGGCGTGAACTCCTCAACGCGTAGCTTTCGCTCCATCCAGGGGAACAGGGGATCGTAGCGAAGTCCCAGGTTGATGGTGAGCCGGCGTGAGACATGGTAATCATCCTGGGCGTACAGGTTGAAGGTGTAGATCAGGTTGTCCTTAAATTCTCCGAAGCCTTGCGTGAAGGTGCGGGCGTAACCCTGCATAAAACTCGCAAGGGCATCATTTGTCACATCGGATGTAAAAGAAAAGGATCCCGAGGTCCTGAATTGATTACGGAGCAGGACTTGAGCCCGGATGGCTGAGCCACCAAAAGCGAAGCTGTGCTTACCTTTCACCAGGCTGAAATCGTCGCTTGCGTTGTACTGGTTGCGAATGAATTGAGCCGGATCCGTTTGTGTGGGACTGAAGTAGCCCGAGACTTGAATTCCCTCGATGGTTTTCGCGGTCGGCGGCTGCCA
>JAFAUR010001129.1 GCA_019243205.1 Acidobacteriaceae bacterium
GCGCCCGCAAGCATGCAGATTCTCGCCGTCTCGGGATCGAGAACTGTTCCCGCGCCGAGCACAATGCGATCTCCGAAGCGCTTTGCGACCTCCTCGAGCGCGCCCACGGCACCTTGCACGGTCATGGTGATCTCGGCGCAGGCTATCCCTCCTTCACAGATTGCTTCTACTGACCGCACGGCAGATGCCGCGTCCGACGTTCGCACGATCGGCACAATTCCCAAGTCTTCAATGCGTCGCACAATCTCGTGACTTTGCATATACAGCTATTCTCGCGGACTTGCGATTCTACTTCGGAGTGCTGATCTTGAGCGTTGCCGGCGAGATCTGGTCGGGTCTTAAGGAAACGTGCAGAACAATCGACTGGGCCGCGTTGTTTTCCGGCACTTTTGCGGCGGCCGTGCTCAAATCGGTTAAGATTCCGGAGACATAATTTTCGGTTTCGTCGATCTGCGGGACTCCGCCAGCTTCGTCCACTCGCAACGTTCCCGCGTTATAAGCGCCCAGTGCAGAAGCAACATCACCGCTGTAACGCGTTAGGAGGCGCTTCAATAAGGCCGCGCCAGCCGCCAAGTTCTGGACCGGGTCAAACGGATCTGCCACGTTCAATTCGCGAGCTGTTTCGGGCATGAGTTGCATCAACCCTTGTGCGCCTTTTTCGGATACGACGCACGGTTTGAATCCCGATTCCCGATTGATCACAGCCCGAAGGAGGTCCGGCGAGAGTTGCTCCTTTGCGGCCGTCGACGAGATAAGAAGGTCGGCTTCTTGCCCTGACAAACGCGGACAGTCCGGCTGAACGAAGCTGATTGGGGACGGCCCCAGCGTAGAAGGCTGCATGGGCTCGATGAAGTTCGTCCCGCCACTGTCCAGCTTGACAACCGAGGAAGCCTGCTTTCCAACCGACTCCATTTGTTTCCTGATCGATTCGCGCTGCGAATCGATCGGGTTCATCGCCGCCTCGGAGTCCTTTCTTGCCGGAGTAGAGTGCTGCTTCTTAGGCGTGGTTTCTGCGGGTGCGGCAGTCTGCCCTGCGTTCAGGGTGCAGCACATGGCAAGAAAAGTCAGAAGCCCAAACGTTCGCATGCTTCGCCCCAGGTTGTAGTGTGCCGGGCTTTAGGCTCGTCTCAACACCTAGTGTTTAGCGAGCTTCGCTGTTTCGCCGGTACGGCCGCTTGAGGCCGCGGCTTGGCTTTCTTCCCCAGAATCGGCGCTGTCATCGGGCAGCGGTTGCGGATAGCCAACGATGATCGATACGCGCCGGTTTGAAGCATCCTGCGGCTGAGCTGGGACTCTCAGCCGCTGATCCGCGAACCCGCGCACCTGAGTGACCTGGTCGGGACGCAGACCGCCCACATTCTGCATGATTCTTCTGGCCGCATTTGCTCGATCGGCGGATAGCTCCCAGTTCGTATACTCCGCTTTCCCGTATGGCTTCGAGTCGGTGTGGCCTTCGAGCATGATGGGATTCCTCATTTTTCCGAGCTCAGAAGCCAGCTGGAGCAGCAGATCCCTGCCTGTGGGAGTCGGAGTAGGCTCGCCCGATTCGAAGAACATGCCCTTTTCGTTCTCGAGCAGTTCGATCCTCAAACCTTCGCCCGTCACAGTCATCTGAACGTTCTCTTTCAGCTTCTGAAATTCGGGACTTCGGCGGATCGCGTCCTGGAGCTTCTCTTTCAACTGGTTCATGTCCTTCCGGGTTACCGTAACGCCTTCGCCCGAGCCCCCGAGATCCGTGCCGGTCTTTTTGCCTGATCCCCTGGGATCCTGAAAATAACCTCCGATCGCTTTCTGAACGTCCGGCGTGGCATGCATCAGCCAAAGTACGATGAAAAGCGCCATCATCGCTGTGACGAAATCCGCATAGGCGACCTTCCACGCGCCGCCGTGATGGCCGTGCTGTTTGCCCTTTTTACGAACGATGATGATAGGCTGCTGTGGAGCCGGCACTTAGGCTGCCGCCTTTTCGCCCCGGCAGGCGTCTTCCATTTCTTTGAAGCTCGGGCGCACTTCCGCCGGAATGGATCTCCTTGAAAACTCGACCGCGAGAATCGGGGCGGCGCCTCTGACAAACGCAATCATGCCGGCACGCAAGCAGTGGTAATACTGTTCTTCTGCTTCGTTCGCATGGTTCATATTCACTGCGAGAGGTGAAAGGAACCCGTAACACAACAGGATCCCCAAAAACGTGCCCACCAGCGCTGCTGCGACTTTATGTCCGATCTCGGACGGCGGGCCGCCCAGGGCACCCATCGTGATCACAACGCCCAGCACCGCGGCCACAATACCTAAACCTGGAAGCGCATCGGCTACCGTGGTCAGCGCGCTCACGGGCTTGTGAGCTTCTTTGTGATGCACATCCATGTCTGTTTCGATCAGCTGATCGAGATCGTAATGCGATACTGTGCCGCTCAGGGCAGTTCTCAATGTGTCGCAGAGAAAGTGGAGTGCGTGGTGGTCGTTCAGAAACGGTTCGTACTTTTTAAAAAACTCGCTGTTTTCGGGCTCCTCGATATGCGCTTCGAGGCTGACGAGGCCGCCTTTGCGTGCCATCGAGAACAGATCGTTGAGCATCTTCAGAGTCTCAAGGTATCTCGTCTTGCTGTATTTTCCCGACGACAGGATTCCCAGGACACTCTTGAAGATCTTGATCACGGTGCCAAGCGGATTCGCGATCAGGAGAGTTCCAAGTGCAGCTCCTCCGATGATGACCAGTTCGGCAGGCTGCAATAGAACTTGTACGTTGCCGTGCTCCATGAGATATCCGCCTATGACCGCGCCGATAACAACAACGATTCCGATGATCGAAAACATGATTCAGAGTTGAGCAGGGCTCAGTAATATCGTGGGAATTCGTCCGGAAATGTAGCTGGCTGAGATCGGAACACGACATCATTTCTGGCGAAGATAAAGCGTATAAAGGATCTAAACTCGACTGCTCTCAATCGATAAGAATCGCGAGGACAGTATGGTGGTTCAGCCAGACGGGTATCAGGCATATACGCAGAGCAGCATCGTAGGAGTGAATCCGATAAACCTCGTGGTTTCGCTCTATCAAGGCGCGATCGACTCGTTAGGTCAGATCCGGGAATGTTTCAATGCCGAGGACATTCCGGGGCGCACCAAAGGTGTGAACAAGGTGATCAGTATCCTGACGGAACTGCTCGTCTCGCTCGATCACGAACGCGGCGGCGACGTGAGTGCGAATCTCAAGCGCTTGTACAGCTACATGCAGTGCCGGATTCTTGAAGCACACTCGAAGAAGGATCCCAAGCCTGTCGAGGAAGTGGAAGGCCTGCTGAAGACGCTGCTCGAATCCTGGAGTGCCCTGGCTCAGCAAAACGCCGCATCAGGTGCATTAGTCGCAAGTTCGGCAAAGTCGCTCGCATCGAGCGATGGTCCGGACGCGCAATTCGTAGCCGACGGATTTTCATACGGCGGTTATTTCACTGAGCTAAGCGAGAGTGTACTGGGCGAGGCGCTGTCGTTTTGATTCGACACCTCGGCCGCTACTGATTTCTCTATCATTTTCGACAAACCGAGTCCTCCGCCAAGCGCCAATGCATTTGCAAACTGCTGTTCCGCCATGCCGACTGCCGAGTCGCTGGCGCTATCATCATCGTCACCGCTTCCAAGCCAGCCTGAGGAACTGTTTTCGCGAACGGACTTCAACATCTCGCCGATCATAAGTGATTCAAACTGCTGGGCCGCGTCGTGGATCTTCTTCGGATCATTTTTGCCGGTCCCGGCGCCGTTGGCGGCGAGAACGGGAGCACTTACGCTGTTTCCAATTGGTTGCATCAGATCCTAAATGACATCGAGTTCCGCGTCGAGCGCCCCGGCAGCACGCAAATTTTCAAGGATCGCGATCACATCGCGTGTCGTCGATCCAATCGCAGCCAGCGCCTTAACGAGTTCTTCCACCGTTGCGCCATCTTTCAGGACAACATTTCGAGCCTTCTCGTCTTTTGCCGTAACGGTAGTCTGCGGAACGACCTCAGCCGGCGCGGATGAAAAAGGGCCAGGAGGCGCGACGGTGTTGACGGTCTGAACCTCTACCGTCAGATTGCCGTGCATGATGGCTACCGGAGCAATCCGTACATCTTTACCAAGCACGACGGTCCCTGTTCTCTCGTTGACTACGACGCGTGCAATCCGATCCGGCTCAGCCGATAAGCGCTCGATCTCAGAAACGAATTC
>JAFAUR010000485.1 GCA_019243205.1 Acidobacteriaceae bacterium
CGTCAATTGGACCACGAGATCGGCCCTTTTCCGGTTAGCCCGTATTCCAGGAGGTGCTCGAACTTTGCGGTAGATCGGTAAACCCCTTCCCGACAAGGCAGGAGAATTCGGCCAGCGATGGTTCTCGTATTGGCGGCTAATGGCACGACTTCCATGCCTGAAGCATCAGTTGGTCGAGAACGTGGTAAGACGTGACGACCACTCCTTTGTAGTAACGTGGCGTTGGGCGATGACGTGAAGCGGTCGACGGTCCGGATGTTCCACATTAGTTTGCCTGTCTTGCGCCCACGGCGTCGGTCATTGCCAGGCTATCTGGGAAAAGACTGGGTGACAGAAATTTCAGGCTCGCCATCGGCGGCAGCTTCGATAAGACGAGTTCCCTCGTCCATTTTGTCGATTCGGGGCCGATCTTTTCTGCCGCATGTGAACGTCAGATGGAAGTGCCTAGACTGACTGAACCGGAGAACAACTGCAATGCGTACCCTCGGCCGCAGTTGCGGCGGGATAACTGGACGTGCCTCAACGGCATTTGGGACTTTGCGCTCGATCCCGAGGCGAAGTGGACCAATCCACTCGCGGTCGAATGGGACCGCACCATTGTTGTCCCGTTCAGTCCGGAGACTTTGGCGAGCGGTGTAGACAATTGTGGTTTCTTCAGGGCCGCCTGGTACCGGCGTGAGTTTGCCCCGCCTGATTTGAAGCCGGGGCAGCGGATGTTCTTGCATTTCGGCGCTGTCGATTACTGCGCGACTGTATGGGTCAACGCGACACAAGTCTGCGCGCACCAGGGTGGTTATACACCGTTCCGTGCCGACATCACGGACGCTTTACGTCCGGACGGCCCGCAGCAGGTAATTGTTAAGGCGGACGATGATCCGGCCGATCTGGCCAAGCCGCGAGGCAAACAGGACTGGAAACGGGAACCCCATTCGATCTGGTACCCGGACGACGGGGATCTGGCAACCGGTGTTGCTCGAGACTGTCCCCGCATCATTCATCGACGAGCTGCGATGGACATCGAACCTGAAACGCTGGGAGATCGGGCTCGAAGCGCGGATCGGAGGAAAGCGAGCGGAAGGGCTTAGCCTCGGTGTGAGGATGAGCGTTGGCGAGCTGGTGCTCTCAAGCGACACGTATTCGGTAATTGCTGGAGAAGTTCACCGGCAGGTCGCTCTTTCCGATCCGGGCATTGACGATTACCGCAATGAGCTGCTATGGAGCCCGGCCTCTCCAACGATCATCAACGTTGAATTGGAACTGCGCAACAGCGAAGGCTCGGTGCTTGACCGTGTTCACAGCTATACGGCGTTACGAACCGTTACAACCGAAAGTGACCGGTTCATTCTCAATGGGCGTCCCCTTAACTTGCGCTTGGTGCTCGATCAAGGTTATTGGCCGGGAACGGGTCTGACCGCACCTGACGATGAGGCCTACAAGGCCGACGTCCTGCTTGCCAAAGAGCTCGGGTTCAACGGCGTTCGCAAACACCAGAAAATCGAGAATCCGCGTTATCTCTATTGGGCGGACCACCTGGGCTTACTTGTTTGGGAGGAAATGCCCAGCGCTTACCGCTATACGAGTACTTCGATTGAGCGTCTGACGCGCGAGTGGGTAGAGATCTTGAACCGCGACAGCAGCCACCCTTGCATTGTGGCGTGGGTCCCGTTCAATGAGTCCTGGGGCGTGCCCGACCTGCCGAACAGCCCCGCGCAGCGGCACTATGTACAGGCGCTGTATCACCTCACCAAGACGCTCGACCCGACTCGTCCCGTGATCGGAAACGACGGTTGGGAGAGCGTTGCTACGGACATCATCGGCATCCACGATTACGATGATCAGCCGGAGCGCATCGCCAGCCGCTATGGAATGAAAGAAGTGGAAGCGCTGCTATTTAAGCGCGAGCGACCTGGCGGCCGCATGTTAGTTGTCGATGGCCAACCCGCGAACAATCAGCCCATTGTTCTAACTGAGTTCGGAGGCATTGCCTTCAGCCCGAAGCACGAAGGTGTATGGGGCTATTCTCAAGCTAAATCCGCGCAGGACTTCCTAGAGCGATATCGCGCTCTCATGCAGAGTGTCACCAGCTTGCGTGCGCTTGCTGGATTCTGCTACACGCAATTTGCGGATACCTTTCAGGAAGCGAATGGACTTGTCTTTGCCGACCGGACACCGAAGGTGCCGGCCGAGCAGATTGCACTCGCGACCACCGGGGTGGAGCGCGAACATGCAGCAGAGAATGAGTCGGCCTTTCGCGAACGGACGATGGACAGTCAGCGGTGAGGAGCCGCGTTGCGCCCGGTAGTCGGCCGCATCCTCTGACAAGTGAAATTCAGCCCAGCCCTGCTCGCCAAATAGGTACTCCTTCGAACGTGTTCATGGATCTGCGAATCACGCGGAGCGCAGCACAGAGGTGACGTGCGTAGAATGTTGACATTCCGGCTGCGGTTTGAAGCTACGCTGATCCGATCAAGTATTTTTCCATTCGGAATTTTAATTGTCCGCGATCACTACGCAGAGCCGGCTGATATAGATCCGCCCTAACGGCGAAGGGTTTGCTAATCGGTGTGGTCTCCAGACTGTGAGGATTACCCTATACTGCCGGACTACTCGCGTTTTGACTACCGACGGTTGATCGGCGTTGATACGATCGCCGACTCTACACACAGGTGCAGTACTTGGCTCATGAAACGCAAGCCGGGACGCCATTCTGGCCGGCATACGTCGTAGGACGTCGAGAAAGGCTTCGTCCGGCACGCGGCGGACCTCCCGGTCCTCACCGATGAGAAGCGTTCCGCTCATCGTTGCATTATGGCGGAAAACGCACACGATCGGATTGCCCCACGTCGATGTCCGTCCAAATTTATCCATAACCGTCCGTCAAGGCTTTGAATTATCACAGCTTTGATGGATTAGATTGGCAACGAGACCTGTCCAGCCGGTCTGATGCGAAGCGCCTATACCTCGGCCC
>JAFAUR010000360.1 GCA_019243205.1 Acidobacteriaceae bacterium
GCGCTGTTTACACCGATAGTTTCGATCGGCGCCTCGCCGGCAAGCACCCAAACGGTATCAGGCTAGTCTCAACTACTGCAGCTTCGCGTACTCGCCCTTGGCCTGTCTTAGGACAGGTACATCCGGGTCGGCGTCCTTCCATAATGTGAGGAAATCCCGATAACCGGCGATACCTTTCTCTTTTTCGCCCGCGAGCACATAAGAACGACTCAGCTGAAGTCGCGCCAGGGCTGCCAGTGGACAATTCACTGTGGCGGTAGAATACTGCAGATATTTTTGGAACTCAGTCCCGGCCTCCTTGCCCTTGCCTCCGCGTAGATAGGCCTCTCCTCGCACAAAAGCTGGGTAGAGCAGGATTCCGGTCTGAAGAGTGGGATCCGGATAGGCCGGTTCATACGGAACGGTGACCCGCAGGTACTCGATGGCCTGTCCTTCATCCCGCCGAAGCACGAGAGAAGCTCGAGCAGTAGGTACCCAATACCTGTTGATTGCGGTATTCATTGGAAAGCGTTTGGCCACGGCATCGAGCAACGCTTCCGAGCGAGTCGTTTCGCCGATACGTGCGAGTACCAACCCTCCCAGCATTTGCACGTCTCGACTATGACTCATGCTGAACGAGGCCGTCACTTGTTTTTGTGCTTCTTCGGGATCTCCGAACTCAGCCTCCCGCAGTGCAGAATTAAGCTGCCACAGGGCCGCTGCTTCTTTCCTGTTGTCCCGCAAAGCCGACTCTACCGCTCGACGCGATAGCTCCCGCGCCTTTGTCCTCCGGCCATAGAAAGCTTCGGTATCTGATGCATTGGACAGCAGCAAATCTTCAATGCCGACTCTACCTGTCGCGGCTGTGACTATTTGCTGCATGCCCGTGGTGTCTCCTTCCAGGAACGCCAGACCATAGCAGTCAGACAGCATCCACGGGCTTTGCAAATTACGCGTTTGTGCCTGCAGACATATAGCCTTGGCCTCCTCGATGCGGTTGAGACCCCGGAGGACGAACGCCAGGTTTCCATAGTTGACGGCGGAGATTGGGCCAAGCTTAATCGCTTCTCTCAACTCCACTTCGGATCGCTTCAACTGACCCTCAGTCGCCAGCAAATAACCCAGATCGCTATGAGCAGACGCTTCTCGTGGATATTCCTTCGAGTAGACCTCAAGTGTCTGGATCGCGTTGTCTATATCTCCAGTCACAAGCTGATAGTACTGCGCAGAAATGACATACCTCTCCCTCTCGCTCACGAGATCGCGTAGCTCGTACGCTTTTGAACTATAGTCACGGGCTGCTTCCAACTCTCCAAGAGCGTAATCGGTGACCGCAAGTTTGGAATAAGCCGAGGCAAATCTCGGATCCAGTTCGACAGCGCGCTTAAGGAAGGGAATGGAAGCCGCGTCTCCTTCGAGATCATAGTTGCTGCTCGCCAAAGAATAGGCTTTCAAGGCATCCAACGACGAGGTAGTCACGCGGTCCATGGGAACGTCATGCTTCTGCAGGGAGGTTCGGGATTCTCCCAGCTTTTCGCGCAGTTTCGTGCCTGCAGTGCCCAGAGCTGCAAGTACCTGCTCCTTACCATTCGCTATCTCTCCTTCTTGGGCCAATTGGTCGCCGGTACGACAATTCACGGCCTTGAGGTCAAGAACGTACTGGGAGCCTAAGCTTGAAATGGAACCTTCAATGGTGGCTGTGCTGTTTGTGCGCTGGCACACGTCGCGAGCCACATCTGGCGCCAGGAGAGCATCCTTACCCCGCGCCATTAACGCCAGTGTCTGCGCGATGCTCTCATCGGAAAGGAGGTTGAGAAACGGCGACTGCTGGAGCTGCGCTGCAAGCCCCTGTCGCAGGGTTCTGTCAAAAACAGGATCGCCGGTGCTGTTTTCAAAATCGGCGATAACGAGAGTGTCAGTCGCGGTCAGTTTGCCGACGCGATGCGAACGATAGTACAGAACACCGGCGATCAGTGCGGCGACAAGCAGGACGGCGAAGGGAATGCTCACCTTCGAGACCTTCGCTCTCGTGACGGCGTCTCCTCGCACATCGTAGCGGCGATCTGCCGGAGGCGTAGGGGCAACCGCAACGACACTACCTGAACCGGATGAAGGTTCTTGTGCCGTCGCCCAACTCCCCCCACCATGCACAGCGACGAAAGCTGAACTGGCAGCCGGCACTGACGCCCTCTCTCTGTCGCGCTTCAAACCCTGTAAATCTGCACGCATCTGAGCCGCACTCTGATAGCGCAGGTCGCGGTCTTTCTCCAGGGTCTTGTCGATTATCCGCTCCAATTCCGCGGGCAGTTCCGGATTTAGCCTCACGGGAGGAACCGGCGAGCGATTCAGAATTGCGTCGAAAATAATGGCGGCACTGTCGCCGCGAAACGGCGATTGTCCGGTGGCCATTTCGTACAAGACGGTTCCGAATGAGAATAGA
>JAFAUR010000591.1 GCA_019243205.1 Acidobacteriaceae bacterium
TGGCATCAGTGGAATGACAACGAGGCTCAATCGTACTCAAAGTATGCGAAGGAGCATCATCTGAAGGACAATGATTTCTCCCGAAGCAGTGAGCGAGAACAGCAGCAATACTGGAACTGGCGTCATAAGCACCCGGATGAGCACTGAACGTCTCATCCGCCCATAATCAACGCCATTCATTACGACGACTGCGATCGATCCGTCCAACTGCGGAATTCGAATACAATCGTTGTGATCGCATGACGATAGCGACGGAACCGATCGGAAGCATACCCAGACCGCAAGAACTCATCCAGGCATTTCAGGAATGGGAGGGAGGCGTGCTGCCCGATCGCGTGATGCTGCAAATCTCCGAACAAGTCGTCGCCGATACCATCCAGCGATTTGAGGAGACGGGATCGCCAATTATCACCGACGGTGAACAGAGCAAGCCGAGTTTCGCGACATATCCTGTCCATCGCGCGTCGAACATGGCTCCCGGCGGCGTGATCATCGGTTTCGACGATGGACACACCCGGGAGCTGCCGCGACTCACTGGCGGTCCGTTCCGATATACAACCTACGCCGTCAGTTATCTCGCTGCCGCAAGAAAGTTCACGAACCGGCCATTGAAACAGGCGGTCATCTCGGCTTCAGCTCTCAGTTTGCTGTACCCGTCGGAAGAAATTCCCGGCTATTCGAGGGAACAGTTTGTAGACGATCTGGTGGAAGAGGCGGTAAAGGATATTCGCGGCTGTCTGGATGCGGGTGCGGCGGCTGTTCAGATCGATTTCACGGAAGGGCGGTTAGCTCTGAAGCTGGACCCGTCGGGATCTTTGCTGAATCAGTTTGTTGAATTGAACAATCGCGTTCTCGACCGTTTCTCGAACCAGGACAGGCTCCTCTTGGGCGTGCACTCGTGTCCCGGCGGCGACCGCGGTGCCACCCACAGCGCAGGTGTCGCTTATGCAGGGCTGCTCCCGGCTCTATTTCGCCTGAACGTGAAGAACTTTTATTTGGAGATGGCGGGCGAAGCAAATCGTGGGCGTGTGCTGCAGCAGATCAGGGACTTGATTTCTCCGCAACAGCGCGTTTTCGTCGGTGTCATCGATCCCATCAATCCGCGTGTTGAGAGCGTAGCGGAAGTTCGCGATCGTGTGTTGGAGGCAGCTCGGTATATACCGCTGGAGCAACTCGGGACGACAGATGACTGCGGATTCTCACCTTTCCTGGATGATGCCTCCACAGCGCGAGATCTCGCGTTCGCGAAGATCGCCGCGCGAGTGCAAGGTACGGCTCTGGCATCTGAAACTTTGCACTCGACCAGGGCCACCGTTCAGACAAACTAGTTGAACCACGGCGCGAGCTTGACGGCCCGTTTCTACCCAGCGCGTTTGTGGGAGCATGGCGGAATGGCGTCCCTCCTTCGCATCACGGTAGCGGCGATAGGCGTCGTGGTGTGGGCGCGGGCGGCCGACTTGCCTTCCTGGGACGCTAAGAATGCGGCGAAGTACCTGGACAGCCGCGCCGCCTGGTGGTCCTCCTGGCCGCGTGCCGCCCGTGATCACGAGACCTTCTGCATTTCGTGTCACACGGCCTTACCCTACGCCCTCGGACGTCCTGCATTACGTGCGGGAAATGGTGAGACGCAACCTGCGGGTCCCGAACAGCAAATCCTTCTGAATATTCGTAAGCGTGTCGAGATGTGGAGCGAGGTACAGCCGTTTTACAACGATGCTCAGCATGGGGCAGGGAAGTCAACGGAGGCTCGTGCGACCGAGGCCGTAATGGAAGCTGTCATTTTGACCAGCTACGATCAGCGATCCGGCCAGTTCACGGAGCAATCGCGCCAGGCGCTTGACAACATGCTGGCGCTGCAGATATCGACCGGCGACAACGCCGGATCATGGACATGGCTTAATTTTCACAACCAGCCTTGGGAGGCGCCGGATTCCTGGTTCTGGGGCGCTGCGCTCGGCGCCGCCGCACTCGGGAATGCTCCCCAGCAGTACCGATCACAGCCGAAGGTCAGAGAGGATATCGCGCTCCTCTGCGAGTACTTCGCAAGGCAAGAACGATCACAACCGTTGCTTAACAGGCTGGGATTGTTGTGGGCCTCCACCAGGCTGCCCGGCATACTGAGCGCAGACCGCAAGAACAACATTGTGCAGGAAGCCCTAAGCAAACAGCGGGAGGACGGCGGTTGGAGCGCGTCATCGCTGATTGACCCTGAATGGAAGCGGCGGGATTCGACGCCTGCTGAGATCGGAAGCGATGGGTACGCGACCGCATGGACGGCGTACGTGCTCGAAGCGGCTGGGTTGCGGCCGACCTCGCCCGAGATCATACGCGCGCTCGGCTGGCTATCGGCGCACCAGGATAAGGAAACGGGGCGGATTCCGGCTGAGTCGCTGAATAAGCGGCGTGACCCAGCTACGGAACCGGCACTTTTTATGAGCGATGCTGCAACGGCGTACGCTGCGCTAGCGTTCAATCCCAGGTGATACGCAGTCAAAAAGAAATCGCGGCCTGCAAAATTCCTGCGCGGCAGCGATCCATTTCCGTGGCGTGACCGTATCAGCGCTTAGAGTGGAGGCGATCAGAATGGCGCATTTCGGGATTTTCTGCTTTCCAGGCGCCGGGCACCTGAACCCGATGCTGGCGCTGGGCCGCGAACTGCAGAGACGCGGGCACGAAGTTACGGTGTTTCAGATCGCCGACGTGGAAAATGCGGTCAGATCCGCTGGCTTGCGATTTGTCCAGATCGGGCGCACAGCATTTCCTCCAGCGTCTCTGCGGAAGCTGGATGAAGAACTCAGCCGGCAAAAGGGTGTGTCCGTGATGCGGGCCACTTTGGAGCGCATCAACGCTACCGCCAGAATGGTCCTCGAAGACGGTCCGGACGCCGTTCGTGGTGCCGGCGTTGACGTGCTGCTGGTGGATCAGGCAGAAATTGCTGCCGGGAGTGTTGCCCAGTATTTGGGCATTCCATTCCTGAATGTCATATGTCATCCTCCGGTAAACGCGAGTGATCAGGTCCCGCCCATCTTTTTCGGCTGGGGATTCCGGCCGGGCGTCTGGGCGAGACTTCGCAATCGTCTTGGGCACAGGCTGCTCGAGCGCCTGGCAAGGTCCGCTATTGAAACCGTGAACCATCAACGAGCGCTGTGGGGTCTCGAACCATTCGGGTGTACAAACGAGTTCTACTCCGAAATCGGGCAGATTGCGCAGATTCCGAAAGAATTCGATTTCCCGCGAGGCGACAGCTTGCCACAACTGTTTTATACCGGGCCGTTTGTCGATGAAAGCGCGCGACCACACGTTCAATTTCCATGGGAGCGCCTGGACGGCAGACCCCTGATTTATGCGTCGATGGGAACACTGCAGAACGGCTTTGCGGACGTGTTTCGTACCATAGCCGTGGCGTGCTCGGGGTTCAATGCGCAGCTTGTCCTCGCATTAGGCGGGCAGTTGGATCCTGCTTCGCTCGGTTCGCTTCCGGGTAACCCGGTTGCTGTGCGGTATGCGCCTCAGCTCGAGTTGCTACGACGCTCAGTCCTGTGCATCACTCATGCGGGGATGAACACCAGTCTTGAGGCGGTTGCATCGGGAGTTCCCATGGTCGCCATCCCGGTAGGAAATGATCAACCGGGCGTTGCGGCGAGAATCGCATGCAGCGGTACAGGAACAGTTGTGCCGTTGCGCCGTTTGTCTCCCGAAAGGTTACGGAAAGCAATTCACGCTGTTCTCACCACTCCGAGTTATCGCCACGCCGCCGGGAAAATGCGCGATGTTATTCAGCAAACAAACGGACTACAAAAGGCTGCGGATCTCGTGATCGAACTGTCTGCGAGAAGCGGCGTGCGGAACCTGTACTCCGCCGTTGGGCCCTCACTCGTTCAGGTGGGACAGTTCTAAACATTATCTGCGTGTTTCATCCTCGGCCCACATCTCGCTATTTATAAATCTGGCAGCTCCGATGTAATCTACCTGAGCGGAGGCCATATGGAGCACATCGGGATTCTGATTATCGGCAGCGGCGAGGCGGGCAAGTATCTTGCGTGGACTCTTGCCAAGGCAGGTCACCGAACGGCACTAGTCGAACGCAAGATGATAGGCGGTTCGTGTCCAAATATTGCGTGCTTGCCGACGAAGAATGTAATTCACAGCGCGAAGATCGCGTCGTTCGCAGCGCGGGCGCAGGAGTTCGGATTGCATCCCTTTCCCGTCAGAACGGAGATGGCGAACGTTTATCGGCGCAAGAAGGCCATGGTGGACGGACTGATTGAAATGCACCAAGAGCGATTCAATGCGAGCGGTGCGGAGCTGATCATGGGCGAAGCCAGATTTGTTGCTCGGCGAACCGTTTCGGTACGTCTGAACGCTGGTGGCGAACGGGAGATCACCGCTGAAAAGATCATTTTGAGCTTAGGTTCGCGTGCAGCCTTGCCGGACATCCCGGGCTTGGCTGCCGCGAAACCGATGAGTCACATAGAGGCTCTTGATCTGGAGCGACTGCCGGAGCACTTACTTGTTTTGGGCGCAGGATATGTTGGCCTGGAACTGGCGCAGGCATTCCGCCGGTTCGGCTCGCGAGTGACCGTGATCGAGCGCGGAGAGCAGGTTGCAAGCAGGGAAGACTCCGACGTCGGAGAAGCTTTATTGGATCTGTTTCACGAGGAAGGAATCGACGTGCTGCTCGGGACCAAGGTGCGCAGCGTGTCCGGCGTGTCGGGCACGAAAGTGCAAGTCGAGATACAAGATGGAAGCGGCGATAAAACCCTCGATGGTTCTGACCTGTTAGTGGCGACAGGCCGGATCCCGAATACTCAATCGATTGGACTTGAGCTTGCTGGGGTCAAGCTGGATCAGCGTGGTTATCTTCTGGTGAATGACCGGTTAGAGACAACAGCAGAGAATGTGTGGGCGGTTGGAGACTGCGCAGGAAGCCCGCAATTCACGCACGTCGCTTACGACGACTTCCGCGTTGTTCGTGAGAATCTGAACGGCGGACATCGATCGACACGGAACCGTTTAGTACCGTTCTGCATGTTTACCGACCCAGAGCTTGTTCGCGTTGGCATGAGCGAGCGGGAGGCACGTAACTCCGGAGTCGCATACCGGATCAGCAAAATGGCGATGTCCGCGGTGCTGCGTACACGAACCATCTCCGAGCCGCGCGGGTTTATGAAGATGGTGATCGCGGCAGATTCGGATGAAATACTTGGTTTCACGGCTTTTGGAGCGGAGGCGAGCGAACTCCTCGCCGCTGTTCAGACCGCGATAGTGGGCAAACTGCCGTACACGGTTTTCCGGAAGGGTCTTTACACACACCCGACCATGTCAGAGGGGCTTGTTTTTCTGACGGCAACCGATCCAATTCCGGCCGAAGCCACGGATCGATCCTTGCAGGGCATCGCTCCTTAATCGAGGAGATCGGGTTGCCGTTTCACGATCCATTCATAAAGAGGCTGAAACTGGAACCAGCCGGACTCGTGAGAGCCCATCACCTCGCGTGCGTGAAGAGCGGTTTCGTGTGGAATCTTGATCGGTGATCCGACTGTCTCGGCTGTGAGCTGGGATTGACAGCTGCGGTCCATCGTGATGAACCACCAGGCGGCTTCGTCGACCGTGCGGCCGACGGTCAGGAGGCCATGGTTCTGTAGGATGGCAGCTTTTCTGTCGCCGAGTGTGGCGGCGATCCGATCCGCTTCGTCGATTCCGGAAACCAATCCTCCGTACGATCCGAAA
>JAFAUR010000814.1 GCA_019243205.1 Acidobacteriaceae bacterium
CCTTTACGGCCGAGTGCTTCGATCCGGGCTTCTTCCAATTCATCGAGCGAGTAAGCCGCAGAAAAGGCGGCGAGAGTCGATCGCCGGAGTTCTTCGAGTTGTGCGTCCAGCATTATTACGATTTCAGCGCGGCTCCGAGGCGCTCGAGCAGAGCGACAACTTCGCTCTTCCCGTTTGCCAGAGCCATATCGAGAGGAGATTGGCCATTATCAGCACGCGCGTCGATCCGCGCGCCGGCAGCTACCAGCAGTTCGGCGACGGCGATGTTGCCGGCCTGGGCAGCTCCGTGAAGACCGGTCCAACCGCCGTGCTGTCTGGCATTGGCATCGGCACTTCGTTCGAGTAGCAGCTTTACGCACGCTGCGTTTCCTCCCGCTACAGCAGCATGCAAAGGCGTATTTCTCATCGGGTTGGTCGAGCGCGACTCGATCGCCGCACCACGATCGAGCAGCCTGGCCGCGAGTTCCGGATGGCCGAAGAAAACAACCAGGTGCAGCGGCGTCCAACCATCCGTGCTGTGAGCTTCGAGTTGAGCCGGATCGCGATCGACTTCGTCCTTAACACGCTCGCTGAGACCTGCTACACAGGCGTTGAATATGTCCAGCCTTGGGTTCAAGCCCAGCAAGAATTCAGCAATCCGCGGTTGACGATAGTAGCTGGCCAGCAGGAATGCGGACTGCCCCGACGCATTTACAGCATCGAGCAGCGACGGATCTTCGGCCAGCGCGGCTCGTACGCCATCCAGATTCCCGCCTTTCACCTGCTCATGGAACGAATTGACATCCATACGAATCCCTTACGCCGCCGGGAGGAACACGTTTTCCGATTTGTTCAGTTCCCAATCGAGATGGTTGATATAAAACAGAACGATCTCGCGCGGATATTTGCCCGAGAACGCCTGGAACACACGCTCTTGCCAGCCTTCGGTGAGATACTGTTCCGGTTTTAGGTCTTTGTCGAAAAAACCCTGTTCGTGCGGGATGCCGAGCAAGTCCAACACATCGGCGATCATATCGAGGTGCGACAGCAGAAAAACTTGCGATAAATCGGTGGCGAAATCTTCCTCACCCGCTTCGATGCGTGACCAAAACTTTGGTTCGGCCTTCCTCAATGACTCGCTGTTCAGCTTGACGAGACGCGCGCGCAGCTTGAATCGTTCGTAGACTTGGTAGGTTTTGAGTTTCCCGATCGAGATACCGCGCACGAGTTGACGAAAGACGTCCGGACCTAGCGCCTGAAAGACGCCACACATCTGCATTGTGTCAACAATACCATAGCGAAGCACTACGAATGATCCAAGGGCGCAACCGGAAGTGGCTGATTCTACAGGGATTTCGGCGGATGCGCTACAATTGTGCCTTTTGGGCTGGTGAGCCGAATTTCATGAGCAATCTGATCGTTCTAGGCGCGCAATGGGGGGATGAAGGGAAGGGCAAAATCGTCGATCTTCTCTCCGAGAAGTTTGACGCGGTTGCGAGATACCAGGGTGGACACAACGCCGGCCATACGGTATTCATCGGCGACCGAAAATTTATTCTGAAGCTGATCCCAAGCGGGGTTTTGCGCCCCGGCGTTCTCGCCGTGATCGGGAACGGAGTGGTGATTGACCCCGCTGCCCTGCTCTCGGAAATGCAAGGGCTGGAAGAAGCCGGAATCAACGTCAGGTCACAACTGAAGATCAGCAATCGCGCGCACGTCATCTTCCCGTTCCATCGCACGATTGAAAAAATTTCGGAAGGGCGCGACAATCGCGTTGCGATCGGTACGACTTCACGCGGCATCGGACCGTGCTACGAGGACAAAATTGCACGTCGCGGGATTCGCATCGCGGACCTGGTGGAAAGAAACTTCGAGGAACATTATCGCTCACTGGCCGAAGACAAACAGCTGATTGCGAGTGCGTTCAATATATCCGAACGTGTGGATTTCGATGAGATCCTGGCGCAATATAAGCAATTTGCGGAGGCGATTCGGCCGCTTGCGTGTGACACGGCGCACCTGCTCAACCGCATGATTCGCGAAGGCAAGTCGATTCTGTTTGAAGGCGCACAGGGAACGATGCTGGATATCGATTTCGGCACGTACCCGTTTGTAACGAGTTCGAGTGCTGCAGCTGGAGGCGCGTGCACCGGAACGGGTGTACCGCCTACGCATATCGACGGAATTATCGGGGTTTCGAAGGCCTACATCACGCGTGTCGGAGCGGGGCCGTTTCCATCCGAGGATACGACCGAACTCGGGGATAAGATCCGAATCGCGGGGAACGAGTTCGGATCGGTAACGGGCCGCCCGCGGCGCTGCGGATGGTTCGATGTGCCGTTGTTGCGCTACACGGCGGAAGTCAATGGATTCGACAGCCTCGTCATTACCAAGATGGACGTGCTGGACGAGCTGGACGAAATTCCGGTTTGCGTCGCTTACGAACTCGACGGTCAGCGCACGGAATTGATGCCGGCCAGCACGAGCCGCGTTTCTGCGATCAAGCCGGTTTACGAGCGGCTACCGGGCTGGAAACAATCCACGCGCGGCGTTTCGAGGATCGTGGACCTGCCGCTGCAGGCGCGAAAGTATGTAGACTTCCTCGAGAGCAAAACCGGCGTTGAAATTGGATCTGTATCGAATGGTCCGGAGAGAAACGAGACGATGTTTGTCGCCGGGTCAAAGCTCGAGAAACTTCTTCGCTAGCGAGCTTCAGGAATGCTCTTCGAGCGCTACGACGTAGTATCGGGCCGGACTGCTGCCGACATTCTTCCAGCCTTTGAGATCGTTGTACGCGGAATAGAGAACGGATCCCGGAGCGGCAGTCGAGGTCTGGCCGTTAATGGTCACCTCGAGCGTGCCTTCCGTGACGATGATGATCTCTTCGTGAGGCTGGCGAGAAGGCGGGTGAGGCTCTTTGCCCGGGGCGAGCTGCGTCATGTGCACGCTCAGATGCTGTCCCCTCGTCGTAACACCGTTGAAGAAAGAAACAGCTTTGGACGAGCCGTCCGCGCTGGCGCGCACAGCCAGTGAGTTCAGGTTGTAGAGTTTACCAGTGAGGACCGGGCGGGGCTTGATCTCCTGTGGTGCTGCGTTTTCGATCCCAAGCATCGAGAGCAGGGGCGCGAGATCCCTTCGAGAAAAAAGCACGCTTCACGCTAACACGATTGATTGGCTAGATCTTCAATCCAGCCAAGCATGCGCGCATGGTGCGAGCCTCGCCAGAAGATCTTGCCGCAGTTCTCGCACCGGCTGAACTCATTTTTCGTTTCCCGAGTGTGCGGCGGGAGAAGGTCCGCTACGTCCTCTTTCGGCACCGAGTGAAGCGTTCCGTTGCATTCCATGCAACGTGTGAACGGTTTGGAGTCGGGCTGGAGCGCGAACCGCAGCGAGACTTCCCGTAATTGATCGTGAGGTTTGTCTGAACGCACGCAATAGCCCTCCTCCACTTCACGGCGTTTCAGAAGTCCGACATCGCGCGTGAGCAGACACCGTTGTTCGTGGCTGGCGACGGACGCAAGCAGAGGGTCGTCCGCTTGACGGTGGTACCAGGTGTCGAATCCGAGCATCCGGAGATAAGCAGCGAGCCGCCCAAGGTGCCCATCGGCAACGAACCGGTTATGTCTCAGCAGGACAGGAATGCGGTACGGAAATACCTCGACCTGGTCGCCGTCTCTCAGTTGCTGAGATGGAGATGCAGGCTGATCGTTGATGGTCAGATGACCTACTTCGACGTGCGGTACGCCGAGCGATTCAATGACGTGTGCGACCGTGTCGGTTATGCCCGCAGCATGCTCAAAGAGCTCGGCGTGGCGCGCTGGACTCAGAAAATAGTCAAGACTGCCGTGAATGCGGAAGAATACGTTAGGCAGATGTGGCTTTCTTGCGGCGTCCTGCGGGTTTGACGGTTTTTGTGTCCTGGGACCATCGGCCTAACTGGAACTGGCGTTCGTAGGCAGCAGACCGGTTCGCAATTGTGACTCGGATCGCTCCGCCGGAATCGCATTCGTAGCGCTCCTCGATGCGCTGGCTCGATGCGGGTTCCGAAAACCCGACAGGAACCGACGCCAGATCGTTCACGTTTTCAAGCGAGGGATCAAACGGGAAGCGGATTTCGTCCCAAAAAGCGATTTCGCCACTCGGTGCGCCCGTGGACGTCCGGTGACTCGATTCGAGGAAGCGAAAGTGCCCGATGTTGTGAACCGGGGAATAGATACGTCTGATGATCTTGGCAGGCTGGCCGGGCGATGGAAGTGAGATTCCTTTTTCGAACAGAGGATCGAAGGTGATCGTCTGGCCGGAATCGGCTTCTCGCCAGACTCCGAAGTACCGGGCGAGACGTTCGCTCAGGCGGTAATGATCTGGTTCATCCGCCTGAATCGCGAGGCCGATGGCCGTGGCGGACCGGGCATAAGCGGAGCGGCGGACACGACGTCCGAAACGCTCGCGGAGAACACGACTAACCAGTGGAAGTTCGCTTCCGCCGCCGGTGATGTACAGAGCTTCGAACGCCAGGTTTGCGTGATGGCTGAGCAGGTCTTCGGCGGCAACGACGGTCTCTTCCACAAGCGGGCGGGCGCAATCGTAGAAATCCGCAACCTGCACCTGAACTGAACCCCACTCGGCATTTACGTTTTCGAAATCAACGGTGATGCGGCGTGAGTTCGGATGCAGCGACTCTTTCTTCAGCCGACACTCTTCGAGCAGCCGGAACCAGGCAGCGGCCGGAATCTGCTCACGCGCTTCGCGGTCAACCCCGGCATTTTCGAGAGCGAGCTCGGCGAGAATTTCGTCGAAATCGTCGCCGCCGATGGTTGGAATTCCCTCGGAGGCCAGCACGTGATGGATCTTTTCATCGAGAGTGACGAGAGACGCATCGAACGTGCCGCCGCCAAGGTCGTAGACGAGGATCGTCTCGCGATCCGATTTGTTCTGGCGCTGGCGATGTCCGAACTCGATGCTCGCGGCGCTGGGCTCATTCAGCACGCCCAGAACCTCGAAGCCGGCCGAGCGGAACGCGTCGACGGTTAGGAACCGTTGATTGCTGTTGGCGTGGGCGGGGACCCCGAGAACAACCTGGAGAGCCTCACCCGGCTTGAGGCCGAGATTGGAACGATCGTGCAAGGTCGAATAGAGCGCGGACGTTAAACCGCGAAGCAGGCCCGTTAGCCGAACGCGCTGATCGCCGAGATCGAGAAGAGTTTGAGGCCCGGCGTCTTCGAGCAAGCGTTTGACGGAGCGGACAACCGTCCAGGAGTCGTCACCTTGAGCATCCCAGGCATCCCAGCCGTAAAGCCGTTCTTCACCGCGTAAAGCAATGAGGGATGGATACCAATCTGGGCTCCGGCCGTCGGGAGATTCAAAGCAGATCAGCGGGTAATTGCCGCGATCGGCCGCGGCAACGACGATCCGGTTGGTTCCGAAGTCAATCCCCAACTTCATGCTGCTAGTTTAGCGGCGCAGCCGTTGCCAGCACTAGGGCACCTCGGGAGCCCGGTCGGTAAACTATTGGTTGCCTCATGTCGAACATCGGTTTTCGAACCGAGGAAGCAGAGGCGGTGAGGAGCCCTCAGAAACTGGGCGCACTCACCTCACACCTGGCATTGACTGAAGTTCTTCGAGTCAGGGAGTTCGCCGTAACTCGCGCTCAGGTGTTCGCTGCATTGCTCTTTGTTGCGATTGTGCTTCCTACCAGCTTGCTTTTGGCATTAACGGTGCCTCCCGGCCAGATTGCAGACGAACCCAGTCACATATTGCGCGCGGCGGGACTACTTCGAGGTCAGATCCTAGGAAAACGCGAGATTTTGCACGATGATCAGGGTCGGGCCTTCTTAAGCGCCGGAGTCATTGCGAATCCTGGCCTCATTGCCGTGGCGAGCGCCAACGTCAAAATGAGCCGGTCTGAGCTCGAACGGCTGAAGAGTATCAGGTGGGGCAAAGCCGGCGTTTTCTTTAATTGCCCGAATACGGCGGTTTACATGCCCGCCTTCTATTTTCCTTCCGCGCTAGCGATCGCGACCGCTAAGTCCCTCGATCTGACACCCCATATGGCAATTCTCATGGCAAGAGTATCGAACGTCCTCTGTTATGTCGCGATCGGCGCGTTAGCGCTACTGTTTGCCAAGCGTGGCAAAGCGGTGCTCTTTGCAACTTTGACGATTCCGATGTCGGTTTCATTGGCCGGTTCTTGCAACCAGGACTGCTTGCTCATTGCGGCCGCCGCCCTTGCGAGTGCTTTGCTGACCAGGTCTGCAGCCCCTTCCGGAGTAGGGTACTGGATCGCTGGTGCTCTGCTCGGCACGGTTATCGCAGTCAAGCCACCGTATATCGCCCTTGCAGCGTTAATGTTTGTGCCAATTATCGCAACGGCACGTTTTTCCCGGCACCGTCGAGACGTTCGATCGTCAATTGGTGGTGTACTACTGGCCACCCTGCCTGCAATCATTTGGACCGCAATTTCGATGCGCTCTGTCGCCGTACCGCTGCACGTTTACGAGCCATATCAACCGGGGCCTCTTTGGCCAGGAAATCCCAGCACAATCTTTCATTCCTTGGATCCAAGTGCGCAACTGCAAGTGTATTTGCATAACCCTGTGCGCCTTTTCGTTTTGCCGCTCGTTTCCTTAGGATTCTGGGATCGGTCGTTTGGCAACTGGCAACAGATGATAGCTAATCTCGGGTGGTTGAATGTCCCTCTGCCCGAGGGCACATATGTGAGTTGGACGGCGGCGCTCGCGTGCGCCTTCGTTCATGACATCTTTTTTGAGCGGCCGCTATCAGAAACGGGCCGCTTGTTAAACGACCACTTGTCCCAGATTCGGCCCATGCTCGGTATGTTCGCTGTACTCGGTGGAGTTTGGGGTATCCTCACGATGGAATATCTAACGTGGACACATGTGGGCAGCGAACTCATCGAGGGTCTGCAAGGCCGGTATCTCCTGCCACTTTTGGCCGCTTGGGCATCCGCTCTCCCGTCCATTCAATGCAAAGCAAGCCGGCGCCTCAAAGCCATGTTTGCTCTGCCTGTTTACGCGATGGCGTTTTATGGCATGATTTCACTACCCATTTTGATAGTGAGTACATATTACTTATCATGATGCGTCAACCATAGGCGTGAATGCCTGCGTCACTACGGCGACGATGGAAGAGGACGAGTCGGAGAGTCAATTGCATCCAAATATCTCCACACTGGAATGGATTGATGTGTCGGTGCCGATGAGAAGCGGTATGGTGCACTGGCCGGGCGATCCGGCGCCAAGTTTCGAACGGATCTCGGAGATCAGGTCGGGTGCGGACGCGAATGTAACGCTGTGCCGGATGACCGCGCATACGGGAACACACATGGACGCGCCCTGCCATTTCCTGGATGGAGCGGCGGGTATCGAAACGTTCCCGCTCGAGGCTGGAGTGGGTCGCGCCCGGGTCATAGAAATCGATGCCACGGGTGCGATCACTGGTGAGGAACTGCGGCAAAAGGGAATCCGGCGCGGCGAACGGATCCTGCTGAGAACCACGAACTCATGGAGGGATTGGGCGCGTGAGGAATTCCATCGCGATTTTGTGGCATTAAATGCATCGGCAGCAGAAGTGCTCGCACAGGCGGGCGTACGGTTGATTGGCGTTGACTACCTTTCTGTCGGGCTGTTCGAGGGGGATGGCGTGCAGACGCACCGAACGCTGCTGAATGCCGGCATCTGGATCGTTGAAGGGCTCGATCTTTCGAGGGTGAAAGAGGGAGATTACGATTTGATTTGTCTGCCCTTGCGGATAGAGGGCGCGGACGGCTCGCCGGCTCGCGTCATATTGCGACCAGTTTCAGATTCGTCAGGCATGTAATAGAATGAATCGCGATTGACTTCGGACTACTAAAAGGAGCACGGCATGGCACTGCACGCGAAGGTTCGGCGAGTTGGAAACGTAGCAATTGTTGATTTAAACGGAAAGATCACGCTGGGCGAGAATACCGGCATCCTACGGGATGAGTTACGTTCACTGCTGGCGCAGGGCAACAAGCAGATCATCCTGAACATGGCGGATGTGTCTTACGTGGACAGCGCCGGGTTGGGAGAACTGGTGGGTGCGTATACGACCGCCACTAACCAGGGAGGGTCAGTGAAACTGCTGAACCTGCAAGGGAAGATGAGGGATTTGATGCAGATTACAAAGCTGCATACAATCTTCTCGACATTCGACAACGAGCAGGAGGCCGTTTCGAGTTTCGGCGCGGGCGCGACAGCATAAGGGCTTTCCAACATCGGCTCCGGCAACCAGCTCCATTGGTTCGGGCTGGTTGGGAGCAGTTACCAGTGGGCCAGGTCCTTGCCCGAATAGAAGCGGTTCTCGCTCGGCTGAATCGTCGAGGCTGGGGCGCTGAAGGCAAGCGCAACGGTGGTACTCTGCGCCTTTGGGTTCACGACCGCGAAGTCACGATAGCCGCCCGGGGCTGGTCGAGCCTGCGATGCGGTAAGAGTACGGACGCTGCTAGTCTGCTGTATCTGAAATAGCATTACTAATAATGGATTGGGCTGCATACTGGTTATCCGTATGCTGCTAAATGCTGCAGCGGGGCTTGCCGTGAGCGAGGCAGACCGGAAGAAGGTTAACAGCGATTAGCCGCATCGCAGTACGCCGCGTGGAGTGGTGTTGCGCATCAATATCGTGCTGGGTGCCGCTGAGGGCGTGGCTAACCGGGTGCTAGCGCGGAAACTGTGCACGTCGGTGCCGACCATTCTGCTGTGGCGAAAACGATATGAAAGCGAGGGCCTAAAAGGAATTCCCGAAGACCATCCACGGAGTGGGCGCCCGAAACGGATCTCGGCGGAGCGGGAAAGCGCCATCGTGGAGGCCACCATGAAGACCACTCCGAAGGACGCCACCCCATGGAGCGTGCGCACGATGGCCCCAGTGCAGAAGGTCAGTTCCGCCACCGTGCAGCGAATCTGGAAGAAACACAAACTACAGCCGCACCGGGTGGAGTCGTTCAAGTTCAGCAACGATCCACAGTTTGCGAAGGTTCGTGACATTGTGGGACTTTATATGAATCCACCGGACAAAGCGCTGGTTTTGAGCGTGGATGAGAAGAGCCAAATTCAGGCGCTCGACCGGACCCAGGCAATTGTCCCGCTACGCCCCGGGTGCCTGAGAGGCGAACCCATGATTACCAACGCCATGGGACGACGACGCTGTTTGCCGCTTTGAATGTGCTCGAAGGAACCGTGATCGGCGAATGTCTGCGAGGCACCGGCATCAGGAGTTTTTGGCGATTTCTCGACCATATCGACCAGTCCGTTGATCTGGAAATCCATCTGATTCTGGACAACTATGGCACTGACAAGCATCCTGCTGTGAAGAAGTGGCTGGCGGCAAGGTCGCGTTATCACGTGCACTTCACGCCGACCAACTCTTCTTGGCTCAACCAGCTCGAGCGCTGGTTTGCCGGAATAACAAGCAAACGGATCCGCCGCGCGACATTCTGTACCGTCCGTGATCTGATCAAAGCCATCCACGATTACATCCGGTTTTACAACCAGAACCCACAGCCCTTTCAATGGGTCGCCGGCGCCAGCCGAATCATTGAAAATTCCGCAAATATAAAGAAACTTCTGATACGGAAGACTAAGATTGTTTGCATTTTTCTACGGCTGTTCGCACTCAATCACTTACATTTGGCTCGACAACATTTTTTGATCTCGATGCGATTCTAAAGGATATTGGGAAGCGACCATTCATTACGATCGGTTTCAGCAGCATTTTCATTATGCTGTGTTTAGCAATCACTTCTACGGCGGGCTGGATCAGACGCCTTGGAGGGCGGCGCTGGCAACTCTTACGTAGATGTGTCTGTTTCAATGCTGCCACGGGCGTGATTCATTACTACTGGCTTGTTTAGTCTGATATCCGTTCTCCAGTGTTGTACGCCATCATTTCAAGCGGCTTACTCGCCTATCGTGTGGCCGCCGTTGTGACAGAGCGATACAGAAAGACAGCGGGAACCCCCATACCAGCGTACGTCGGCAGACCGCAGCTGAGGTCCTAATATAGTCCTTACGATCCCTTATGACTTCGCACATTTCTTCGAGTCCGGCGCTAATTGTTCCGTGATACCTTGATTGAGAGCGAAGGCCCAAATGAGGGGGCTTATTCTCCGGATTGGAAGTCATTTTGCAAATCGATATAACAAGGGCAAATGACGGTCGTTTGTTCGCTGAAACGTTATTTAAGAGCGGGCCATTCGACATGCGTGATGCACATGAAAACTCCACGGCGGGCAAGTACGCAGTTACTCCGCTTGCGCTCAGCGGGCCGGTGATGGGCATGAACACGGGTGAGTGGGAAACCGCGGAGCCCAGTTAGAATCAACTGGCAGTTTTGATTCCACTTCTTTCACGCTACATCAGATCCGCGCCGCCTGTGTGGGGTTACTTCGACCTCGCAACGCTACTGTTCCAACAAACGTGTTGAAGTATTCACGAATACTCTGATCTCCCTACTTATGTCATCTGGTCAGGGTTGCGATACCAGGGGACTTGAGGCCGACGAAAACGGACGGGCACAAGTATTAGTTCTGCGTCATCCGGGCGCACCGGACCATCCGCTTTATCAGCTGAGTTTGCATCCTCGTGTGCCGCTTTAGACCAAGCTAGCCATTGCTCGTCCGCCCATTCCGAGATTTGGCAACAGCTGTATATGCCGCATTCAAACTCCTGCAGTAAGCCGAGCGTTTTGGCGTCGGCCATTACCTGAAAGCCCGACCGGCCACATACAGCACATTCATTAGTCATTCATCTCTCCAGGAACAAAGTGAGTGCGGGTCGGAGGACGGTACCAGTGTCTGTGATGGGCTGCCGAATCGATCCTTCTACCCGGTTGGACGCAATGCCGAGATACATGGCTCAGCGGATATGTAAACTTTTCGTGACCTTCTATCTCAAGCTCAGCGAATCGTAGGTCTTGATCCGCCATCCTCTAGTTCTCCGATTGGGCTTTCGTCAGAACCTATGGCGGTAGCCGCCGGTCGGAAACCGAACCGCTGCACGATTGTCCGTATCACATGGTTCCGGATGCCCGATGCAATTTGTAAATTTTTTCATTGGTTGCATGGAAGCATAACTTTCTCTCGTTTGCATGCGAACTCGATGGTGCGCGACAACTCGCCGGTAAATTCGGTGTTTATTACGCGCATTTTCAAGTTCACGGAGAACGAATGAAACACACTATCTCTTCACTTACCGTTGCCCTCGCTCTAAGCTTTACGAGCGCTGGGCTGGCTCAAGATGCAGATTCTGACAATGCAGGCGCTGTGTTCGTGATGACCAATGCAGCCGATAGGAATGAAATCATTGCCTATGATCGGTCTGCAAACGGCACCTTACGAGAAGGTTCCACGTTCGACACGGGCGGGCGAGGAAGCGGTGGCCTGGTCGACCCCTTGGAATCCCAAGGATCTCTGATCCTGAATCAGAACCACTCTCTCCTTTTTGCAGTGAATGCTGGCAGCGGTAATGT
>JAFAUR010000829.1 GCA_019243205.1 Acidobacteriaceae bacterium
AATATGAGCGCCTCTGTAACGTACGGATGTATCTCGCAAATTGTAAGCCAAGTGTCGACACTTGTTCCAGTTATCGCGAACTGCCAATGTTGCTCAAAGAGCGCAAGCTGCCAGCCTTCGGTCCCGCTCTGCGTCGAGGCCCCATGAGCGCATGAAACTATCCACTGAGAGTCCTTGCCCTTTCAACTATTTTGGGGACATCCTCGAACCAACACCCAAAGGAACTCCGAGTGCATGCTGTCTTTGCACCAGATAATCGAACAGGGCGAATGCCCCGATTCAACAGCCCGATGATAAACCTCTACTCGCGCCATCTACCTCGGGGCAGCATTCGGTGGGACGGTCAGCTGCGGGCAGCGTGGGTTACTGATCCTGACAGTAATCCCGTCCAACTCGTGCAGCGCAAATAGGCCGTCTCGCGTGCGAGGTCGATGACATTCCCAGGGGATGGCCGCGTCCAGACATCCGGGGAGGCTCGGTCGGTCTTTCGTTGAGCACACTGGAAAGTCATTCTCCTTTGCAGCGTGCAACGATCAACGTAATATCATCGTGCTGCTCATGAGGGCTGAATCGCCGGACCTCATCAACAAGCGAGGCCAGCAGGTTCGACGAAGACAACTCGCGGCATTGCCGCAGCTTTTCTAGCAGGCGCTCTTCTCCGAATTCTTCACCCTCAGCGTTGAACGATTCGGTCAAACCGTCCGTATAAAGCGCCAAGGTGTCGCCCGGCGAAAGCTGGAGTTCTCCGACGGCGCACTCCCATTGATTGAAGAGTCCCACTACGGTCGTAGTCGAATTCAGGCGTTCGATCGACTCATCGCTTCGCACGAGAATGGCTGGAGGGTGTCCGCAGTTTGCATAACGCAACTGACGGGTACGGTCGTTGTATTCGGCAAAAAAGAGAGTCGCGTAGGCGGCCCCGGTTACATTTTCACGGAAAAGCCGGTTGACGGCTGCCAAAACTCGCTGCGGCTGCTCCAAGGCGAACGGCGTGAACGGGCGGTTCCAATAGATTGCACATTGATTCCGTAGATGCGCCTGCAGATTCGCCATCAGTAGTGCAGCCGGGGTGCCTTTACCGGCAACATCGGCGATCATCAACCCGAGCCGCTCCCGGCCGAGGTCGAGGAAGTCGTAGTAGTCGCCTCCCACTTGACGCGCCTGGATGCACAAGCCCGCATACTCGAGAGTCGCGGCCGCAGGTTGGATTTGTGGGAAGAGCCTGGCCTGAACTTGCCTGGCATTTTCGAGTTCCTGGTTGTTGCGTCGTTCGGACTCGAGCTTGATAGCGTGCGCTCGTCTCTGCTCCTGCACTTCCAGAGTTAACTCGTCACAGCACAGAAGCGTAAACGAGTTTCCGTCCGGGTCCTCGAAAACGGCCGATGTCTCGCCCCAGCAGTGCGGCTGAGGCGAACTCTGAAAGCGAATGCCGCGCCTTCGCCATTCTTCGAACTTCGCGACAACATCTTCGGTTAGAAACACGACGTGAGTAGAGCGGCCAATCAGCTTATATTCCTCAGATTCCGGCGGCGGAGCGATCAATGCAATCATGGCGGTGCCGTCCGGAGGAATAACTGTCAGCCAGCGGTCGCCGGACGGAAGACGATGATCTATGGCCAGATTGAAGCCAATCTCGTCCACGAAGAACCGTAGACTGCGGTCCTGATCGCGAACGAAAACGCTCACCGTGCCGAGGCGAAGGTACGGATCTTCCCGACCGGGTAAAAAGCTGCACCGATGCGCATGGTTGTGAGAATGATGGCCATTCACGGACCGAATTATAGCTCCGGGAAATGACGAATCCGCCGTGATCGTGCCGTCGATGATGATCGCCCAACTGCAGGACGCCCCGGCGGGTGTCAGCATCGGAGCCGTTTCCGGAGATGCACGTTTCCAGTTCGTTTTTCATTGCGGAAACGGGAAAGCTTTCGAATGTAATGACCCAGACTTGATGTTGCACGGCGCGCCGTTTGATGAAGTTGCCACTGTGAGGTGACCTTCGCAAAATTCTCAAGTTCCGGATTGCGCGTAATCCTGGAGATATCCGACAGAGCACATGTCCGAGATGCGGAGCATTTGTCAACTTACCGAATTCACTGACGCTTTGAGAATCGTTGCGTAGCTGGGTACGCATTTTGGCAGGAAGATGCGACGGCGTCTCACGTCACCCGCCCAGCGCAAGCCGCATGGCCGCCTGCAGTACGATCACGGCGTAGGCGCAGGCTACCAACCCGGCACCCGCGTCGAAGCACCAGGTTACGAGCCGCGGTCGCTGCACTGCCCGGGCTCGTCTCTCTGCACGGTTTCTGAGTTCCCGGTGACATCGCATCCGCAAAGCGTGTTCCCGGCGCCGGCTCGGCGACCATTCCGGCAAACTGGCCAGAGCATCTGAAAGCGAGTCGTCTGGGATCATACAGTTGCTTCCTTCGTGTGGTGGTACCACTGCTCCGAGATGAGCGCGCGCGCACGGCTGAGCCGCTGGCGAAAAGCTTCCGGGCTGATGCCACATATGGCAGCCGCTTCAGCAGGCCGGAGTCCTTCCACCCCGACGAGCAGCAGCGCTTCGCGGTACTTCACAGGAAGAGCAGCCAACGCTGCGTTCAAGCGAAGTTCGCACTCGTTCGCGCTTGCCCAATCGAATGGCGAGGGTGACAGCCGGTCCGGCCACAAAAGGAGAAAGTCCGATGTGTAGGATTGCTCGCGGCCTCTTGAGCGGCAGTAGCTA
>JAFAUR010000534.1 GCA_019243205.1 Acidobacteriaceae bacterium
AACAACTGCTTTCATCTTTCATCTCCGCTAGCTCGCCGGTCAACGCTTCTCGTACGGGTGGAAAATGTAGTCCTTCGCCTTCATAGCGACATGGCACGAGTTTCCGCAATCTGCGAGAGCCTTGGAATCGGCGGTGAACTTGTCCGATGCGGCGCCGTAGTTGAACACCGCGTATCCCCAGCCGCCGGTTTTCGGAATCTCGTGCTGTCCTTCTCCATCACGAAAGCCTGCTGAAACACGTCGGGAACATCCACTTTGAAAGGCGCTTCCGTGCTCTTCTTCGGCTTCCACTGAAGCTTCACGATCATAGAGCCCTCCGGAAAAGGCTGGCCATTTCCCGGAACGCCAGCCTTGTACGCCTTAATCATCGCCGGATTGGCGACGATTACCTTAAGCACTTCTTCGGTGCGGGCGGAAGAGACCACGGACCAGTCCTCGTATCCCTTGAAGTGGGAGAACGCGATTCCACCGGGCGATCTCAGGGAGTACTTGTCGTTGTCCTGGCCTTGTGCGTAAAGAACCGCGACCCCGAAGACGACAAACAGCGCCGAGGCCGCAACCATGCTAAAAGCCGCGATACGCGTTACCGTGGTGCGCCTTCCTAACTGTTGTTTTTTTTGTACTTGCGCCAAAGTTTCCGTCATAACTTCAACCTGGTGTGCTCTCTCTTACCAAAAGTTTTATAAACCCGATCAACGTGCGTCCCGAACAATTCCAATCAAGCCACCGGCAAGGGAAAAAAAACAATTGGACGATGGTGTCGGCCGTAGCCGTGTGCCTCGGGCGTGAAGTGCCGCAGTCTATAGAAATGGACTTGCCCCCAATTTTGAGACAAACGGTTAAGACTCAAAATTCAGCGAATGGAGAATTGAGTCAATGGGATTGTCTCGCAGGCAGTTCACGAAAGAGTTCAAGTTAGCCGCCGTACGGCGGCTGGAGCAAGGCGTATCGATGGCTGAGGTGGCACGGGGCGTAGAAGTCAACCCGAACGTGCTGCACCGCTGGCGTCGCGAGTTCCGAGAGGCCCCAGGAAACGTGTTTCCCGGCAACGGAAAGCAACGTTGGTCGGAAGGGCGGATTGCTGAACTGGAGCGAAAGATCGGTCAGCAAGCGCTGGAAATCGATTTTTTGAAGGGGTGCTTGCAGCGCATCGAGGAACAGCGGATGCTGCAGGTGTTGACTGGAAATCCGCCGTCTACCGGAAGGTCAAAGAAGAAATGAGGGCCGGCCGGGGACTAACAGTGGAGCGCATGATGGAACTGGGGCGGATCAGCCGCGCCAGCTTCTACCGCTTCGATGAGAGCACGGATCCGGGCCATGACGCGGACATGGATTTGCGTGATGAGATCCAACGGATCGCTTTGGAGTGGCCGAGCTACGGGCGGCCGCGAATCACCGCCGAACTGCGGCGACGCGGATGGAGGGTGAACCCCAAATGCGTTTATCGCATTCTGCGGGAAGACAACCTGCTGTGCATCCGGAAGCGGAAGTTCGTCGTCACGACCGATTCCAATCACGGTCGCAAGGTCTACCCAAACCTGGCGCGCACGATACTGCTGACCGCGATGGACCAGCTCTGGGTGGCTGACATCACATACATTCGGCTGCGCGAGGAGTTCGTCTTTTTAGCAGTCATCCTCGACGCCTTCTCACGACGCGTAATCGGTTGGGCGTTGGATCGGACTTTAGAAGACAAGTTAACTCTGGGGGCGCTGAAAATGGCATTATCGCGGCGCAGCGTGCAGCCGGGTCTCGTTCACCATTCGGACCGCGGTTCACAATACGCCAGCGGCGAGTACACGTACTTACTCAAAGAAAACGGAATCGGCGTAAGCATGTCGCGCAAAGGCAATCCGTGGGACAACGCGGCCTGCGAATCCTTTATGAAAACACTGAAGTACGAAGAGGTTTTTCGCAGTGAATACCGAGATCTGCAGGAGGCGCATCTGTCGATTCGCGAGTTCCTGGAGAAAATCTACAACGAAAAGCGGCTTCACTCCGCGCTGGGCTATCTGCCGCCTGCGGAATTCGAAGCCAATCTCGTGTCACAACAAAAGGAGGCCGCTACGCGGCGCCTTTCTGCATGAGTTTTAACAGGCATTGGGAAATCTATCCATCCGATGAGGACGCCAGCATGACCGACGTCCTCGCTCATCGTCTGGATGAGTTTCCGGCTGGCTATTCCTTGGCGGGTTGCGCTCCCGCAGTGCCCGCCTCCGCTTCACCAACCGTTCCCGAGTATGCGCTAAAGTCGTCTCGCCGGTCGATCATTTTTCATCAACCGGTCAACAGTGTCTTAATTGTTTGTCTCACCCTAGGGGGCAGCCCCAATCGAAGATATCGAGGCTAGCCTGTCTAAATCCGGTTTACCGATTACCGTCATCAACAAAATTGATGTGTATCGTGGTGTTTCTTACTTCGAGGATGGCACGCAATGGAATCTTGGAAGATATTCTGTTCCGGACGCGGAGCATCCAGGTAAATTCAAAGACCTTCCCGCTAATTACTTCCCAGGAAGACGGAGCCATAACTGGCCTCCGGGATACAACCAGTAAGGACAATCGCCATGAGACCAGCGATAAATCTGTTTAGAGTGACCGTCCTTGCGGCTCTCTCGATATGGCTGATGACGCAGCCGTCGAATCTCAACGCACAGTTACAATCCTGCTCGACATTCAACAAGGAAAGTGGAGTTCCTTGTAACGGGTGCTGCACGGGCGGCTCATATGAGACGAACATAACAGACGGCACGACCTCGGGGGCTTGTTGCAGCGGCCTCATGTGCCTTTCAAGTAACACTTGCGGAACATGTGTCCCAGATGGGAGTTACTCCAACTCACCTAGTGATTGTTGCAGCGTCGTGGCTTACGACGGCGGTCCGTGCACAGAAGCCTGCGAGTCTGAGGGCGAGTGGTGTTCCGAGGACTCGGACTGCTGTAACGGGTCCTGCGTTGCAGAGCAATGCCAGATAGTCTTCTAAGCGCGCCGGGCAATCTGGCCGAAGTTTAGGAAACTTATCTTATGCTCTCGGGTTGATCTTTCGCGCCTCAAATGATAGCTAGAAGCTCTATATCTGATTTACAAGGTCTAGACTGGCGCCTACCCAGCAACTGGCAATTGAGGAAATCGGATAAAGCGCACCTCAGTTCACCCGATGGCGGAAACTGCTGGCACGCGCCGGCGTGAACGCCTTGGCCCCTGGTCGATGCAACTTGTCATACTTCGCCGCTTGCCTGGCCGCAATCATAACCAGCCTGGTCGGATTGGTGAGCTCCGCA
>JAFAUR010000893.1 GCA_019243205.1 Acidobacteriaceae bacterium
CCTTCAGCAGTGTGGTCGGCAACCCATTTTTCATGGCTTGCCAGCTATCAAAGCCTTGCTGCCTTGCGACCATTTCTTGCGCATCGCTGAGCTTAAAACTTGCAGCAAGAATCTCTGAATCGGGCATGTTCAGGAAGCGAGGCAAATGCTCGCGGATTTGTGCGGCAACGGGATAATGGCGTTCGCGATGCCACCGCAATATAAGCTTGGCTTGCTTTTTGAGGTTCTCTAAATTGAGCATGTCGGGCTCCACGATGAGATCGTAGGGTGGGCATTGCCCTTCGGCGAGCTTGCCGTTGCATCCTACATGCGCAGCTTGCAGTATCTGCGATGGCGTCCGTAGTTGTCAAGGTAGAACGACGCCGCACTTACATTGTTGGCAGCGTTTATAGGTTCTTGCATCGTACGCTGATGCATGTGGACGGGTTCAGATTCTGATAGATCCGCCCTGACGGCCAAGGGTTTGCTAATCCGTGCCGCGTCTGGAGTCGCCATTCCTCTGCGCTGGCGGACTGCTTGCGAGAGGCCAAGTATTGCACTCACTGCGTGTCGTCGATCAAACTTCTGAGGCAGCGTCGCGTCTCTGTGCTGTCTGTGCGAAGCTGCGGCGGAACCAAAATGGCACTTCGATTACAGTCGGACTCATGTGCCGATCCGTTGAATTCAGCACGTGTGTCTCTGGTTATTCTTCAAAGTTAATGATTTCCTGCGCCATTCCGTCCGCGCAGGTATAACCAAAGCAAGCGACCCCAGGATCGCAAGTAAGATCACACTCCAAGCAAGCCCTTGGCCGCGCATGATCACCACACAGGTCAGCACGGAGATCACAGCGTAGCCTATCAGCATCGTCCGGTCATATCGGTCGACAGAACGCGAACCTCGGTGGACTCGGCGCATTACCTGGCGGTCGAAGTCCGGCGGCAACGTTGGAATCGGCGCGAGCATGGAACTCCGGAGAAAATCATCGATCTCCGATTCGCCGCGGCCTGTGTCGGGGTTGGGCTCACTCACAAGGAATATCCTCTCTCTTTCAGCATGCTCCGGAGCAGTTGGCGCGCCCGGTGCAGATACGATTTGGCAGTGTTTTCAGGAATGTCGAGCAACAACGCAATTTCGGCAACACCCGTTCCAAGCCAATAGTACAGGCGTAAAGCTGATTGGTAGACGTCGGGGAGCGTTCCGATGCACTCGGCAAGAGCTTGATCCCGTTGCGCAATCTCTACCTGCCGCTCAGGTCCCGAATCACCTGTGTCTGCGCCGGAAAGCGCCCGTTCATTGAGATGCGGTTTCCGGAACCGAACTCGTGCCTTTATGTTCATCGCCTGATTAAACGTGATGCGGTAAATCCATGAGCTGAATTCGGATTCGCCGCGAAACGACGTGATCGCATCATGAACTTTAAGAAACACCTCTTGCGCTACGTCCTCCGCTTCCGGAATAAACTCGCGCCCCAGGATCGAAACTGCGAGGCGGAACATTTGATCGCGATGCCTACGGATCAGTTCTGCGAACGCTTGCTGGTCACCGCTCTGCGTGCGAGCGACGAGTTGGGTATCGCTTTCCACTTGCGCTAGCGTCGAGACTCACGCTGAAGGAGATGGAAAGCAATGAAACCCAATCCCAAAA
The DNA here is from genome assembly GCA_019243205.1 of Acidobacteriaceae bacterium. Taxonomy (GTDB): domain Bacteria; phylum Acidobacteriota; class Terriglobia; order Bryobacterales; family Bryobacteraceae; genus Bog-105. The sequence goes on from JAFAUR010000893.1 coordinate 1,627, forward strand.
ATGCGATGGGAAGCGGAGATATCCAAAGGCTGTGCGCCGGGGCCGGGACAACGATATAGAGCACGATCATCGCTCCAACCGACAGACTCGAAAGAACCATTCCGAGGATTATGATCACATTCGGATCAGGCGGACGTGGGCCCTGTCCGGGCTCCGGAGGAAACTCCGGCAATGGTATTTGTTTTTCCATCGCGACCAGCCGTTCCTGGTGAATCAGCTCGAGCCGTTTCTGCCTGCTCTGGTGTTTCATGTAAAGGTAGCCGACAATGCCTCCCGCCAACGCGAGTGCTGTCATTCCGTCGCCAATTGTTGCGCTCATTTCATCAACTCCACGAATAGGACAAGATGTACTTGCGGCCGGGTTGCGGCCAATTGGAAGATTTTTGATTGGAAATCCACGAACGGATTAGCCCGGTGAGCGACTTCGACTGTTTCGTAGTTGCTGACTGAAGAGCAGATCGCTATCGCGACCTCAGTTTCTGTCTTCTACCGGACAGCGACTTTCTTCATCAGAAACAGGAAATCGGCTGCAGACGTCTGTTTGGCCCCGCTCGCGCAAAACGGCCGAGGATGGAGTTTGCGGGCATTCTGAGTGAAGGCGGCGCAGGAGGCCCCCCGGAATGCCGAAACCCCGCAGAAAGAGGAGACCACCGAAGCGATCTATACACTAGAGCGCAAAGAACAGGTACCTTGACATTCTGCATAGATAGAGTATCTTTGTACATAGACACTCTTTTATGGCATCAAAAACCGACCTGCTCCAGGGCACCCTCGATCTCCTGATCCTCAAAGTTGTTGCGCAAGGGCCGCTTCACGGCTACGGAATCGCACAAA